>JBKHVY010000152.1:0-6136 GCA_046569805.1 Bacteriovoracia bacterium
CCTATGCTGTTGGATAAGCAAAAAGTAATGGCGTTTCTGCCACACCGTGACCCCTTCCTCTTCATCGACAGTGTTACGCACGTAGAGCTCCCGGAGTCGCTAAACGGAAAAAAAGGTCCCTTCAAGCCGAGCGAGATGGTGGGCGGAAAGACCGTCTGTCGCTTTAACGTGCAGCCTGAGACCAAAGTCCTCGAGGGACACTTCCCCGGCTATCCAATCCTCCCGGGCGTCGTCCAGGTAGAGATGATGGCGCAGGCGTCGGCGTTCTTGATGGTGCACGCGATCAGCGGCGCGATCGAAGACTCGAAGCTCGACGTCGCCCTCCTGGGTGTCGAGCGCGCGAAGTTTCGCCGGCCCGTGCTTCCGGGCATGGAGCTCGAGATCACAACTATTCTTACGAAAGTCCGCGGCCCGATGACGACGTACGACGCCACGATCCACTGTAACGGTGAACTCATGAGCGAATCGAGTTTCTTGGCCAGCCTACGACTCCTCTAAATTTTAACTCGAGGTTTTTATGAAAACTGAAATCGATAAGCTCGCGAGTGTGCACCCAGAAGCTCAGATCGGCGAGGGCGTGAAAATTGGCCCGTTTTGCGTGATCGGACCTCACGTGAAGATCGGCGAAGGCACCGTCCTCACGTCCCACGTCGTGATCGAAGGCCACACGACCATCGGGAAGAACAACAAGTTCCTCCAGTTCGGCTCCATCGGCGCTCCTCCGCAGGACAGCTCTTATAAGGGCGAGCCCTGCGAAACCATCATCGGCGACAACAACACGTTCCGCGAGTACGTCTCGATCCACCGCGGGACGACGAAGCAGGACATGAAGACCGTCATCGGCAACAACTCGCTCTACATGGCCTACTGCCACATCGCTCACGACTGCACGCTCGGGAACAACATCACCTTCGCGAACTCCGTCCAGCTCGCGGGCCACGTGAAGATCGGCGACCGCGTGATCGTCGGCGGTAACACCGGCGTGAGCCAGTTCGTCTCGCTCGGCCGCGGCGCCTACATCGGCGGCGGTTCGGCGATCGACCGCGACATCCCGACGTTTTGTACAGCTTACGGAAACCGCGTTCGTCTCAAAGGCATTAACATCATCGGTCTCAAGCGCCAAGGCCACGACAAGCAGATCGTCTCCGAGGTCGTCGACTTCTTCCGCACCATGGAGAGCTCGGCGCTCGCTCCGCGTGCCTTCGTCATGCATCCAGAGCTCATGAGCGAGTACGCTTCGAATGCAGTTGTTCAGGAAATTGCCGGCTTCATTCGACAGTCGGAGATCGGCGTCGCACCCTTCATGATTGGATAACTATGAAAAAAGTTAGAGTCGCGACCATCGGTTATGGATTTCTCGGAAAGTGGCACGCCCAGAAAGCGGCCGCCCTCACCGAGCTCTGCGAACTGGTGGCCGTCGTCGAAAAGTTTCCTGCTGCTCGTGAAAACGCGAAAGTGGCCCATCCGCAAACTCGCGTGGTCGAGACCTGGCAGGAGATCGCGAATGAGATCGACGCTGCCGTCATCGTGACGCCGACGAGTCTCCACTACGCCGTCGCGCGAGACTTACTGCTCGCCGGCAAGCACGTGTTCTGCGAGAAGCCACTTTGCTCAACCTCTCAGGAAGCGCGAGAACTTGATGACCTCGCCCGCAGTAAGAAACTCGTGCTCCAGGTCGGTCACTCCGAGCGCTGCCACGAGGCGTGGGAGAAGCTTTCGTTCCGTGAGCTTTCGGGACCACTTCACTTACGCATCGATCGCTTCGCTCCCTTCAAGGGCCGCGCGACTGACGTCGACGTGGTTCAAGATCTCATGATCCACGACATCGATCTTATGCTCTATCTCTTCGGCCGTAAGGTCCTCGGCGTCTCCGCCCAGGGCTTTAAGATCCGGACCAAGCACTGGGATCACGTCGTCGCAACTTTCGCCCTTGAGGGTGGCATGATGGCAACGATCACGTCGGGGAGAAACAGTGTCACAGAAGTCCGTGCCCTTGACGTCATGCACGCCACTGGCGCGACTCGCGTCGACTTGTTCCAAAACAAGATTCTTCGGGCGCCGTACTCAGAGGTGAGCCCTGGAGTATTTACGTCCGAAGAAAGCTACGAGAAGCGCGACCACCTCCTGCTTGAACAACGTGCCTTCTACCGGAGTATCTCTGCAGGTGAAAAAGTTTTTGTCACGGCGAGCGAGGGCGTGACCGCCATCGCGTGCCTGGAGGCAGTGCTCACAGCTTTGGAACTCAACCAACCGGTGAGCTTCAATGCCTAGTGTGTTGCTCATCGCCGGCGAGTCCTCAGGGGAAGAGCATGCTCTAAGCTTTTTTCCAGAGCTCAAGGCCCTGAGACCCGATCTTACGTTTTGGGGGGTGGCCGGAGATCGCCTGCAGCAGCAGGGGGTTGAGCTTTTGTATCACCTGAGAGATTTCTCCAGCATGGGGTTCACCGAAGTCATCGGTAAGATTCCTTTCTATAGGGCGGCGCTCGAGCGCCTTGAAGCCGAGGCGATTAGGCGCAACACCAAAGACGCGATCCTCGTCGACTTTCAAGATTTCAACCTGCGACTCGCCCAGCGGCTCGCTCGTCGCGGGATTCGTGTCTGGTACTACGTGGCCCCACAGGCCTGGGCCTGGAGGCCCTGGCGCGCGCAGACTCTCGCGAAAACGGTTCATCGACTTTTTACGATTCTTCCTTTCGAAGAGACGTGGTTCCGAGAGAGGGGAGTACGGCAAGTTACTCCCGTGCCGCATCCGCTGACTAAAAACTGGGAGAGTGCGCTGGTGAAGCTCCTCTCTCGACCCTGGTCCGAGCGCCTCCTCATTAAGCCTCGGCTGATGCTCTTGCCCGGCTCGCGCCGCTCGGAGGTTGGACCGTTGCTGCCCGCGTTTATCGAAACGGTGAAGCTTCTTAAGCACGAGATCCCAGAACTTCACGTGACGCTCTCTAAAGTCGACCACATCAACCCCGGCTTCTACGACTGCGCTCGCGCTTACGTGGACGAGTGGATTACAGCTGAAGAGCTCCCGCAGAAACTTCTCTTCGCTGACGCGGCCCTGGCCGCCAGTGGAACGGTGACTCTCGGAACAGGAATGATGCGCGTTCCGACGGTCGTGGCTTACCAATCATCACTCGTGAATGAATTCATCGTCCGTAAGCTCGTGGGGTACCAGAGGCCAGTGTCATTGACGAACCTTGTCTTGGACAAAGTCGTCTTCCCTGAATACCTGCAGCAAGCGATGCAACCTTCGTTGATGGCGCGATCTGTGCTA
This sequence comes from Bacteriovoracia bacterium, assembly GCA_046569805.1. GTDB lineage: Bacteria > Bdellovibrionota > Bacteriovoracia > Bacteriovoracales > Bacteriovoracaceae > UBA6144. The sequence goes on from JBKHVY010000152.1 coordinate 3,269, forward strand.
TCCTGGTGGAAGAACCGGGTACTGTGGGAAGATCTCCAAGCCGATTTGGCATCTCTCCAGTCGCAGCTCTGCCACGGCGAGCAGGCCGTCGGAGCCTTGATGGCGCAGGAGATGAGCCGATGATCCTTAAGAAAATTCGCAGTACTCTTTTGCTTCCGATTTCGTGGCTTTGGGAATGGGTCTATCGCGTGCGCCGGTCGGGCTACGAGTACGGATTTTTTGAGCGCAGCTACTTCAAAGTCCCGGTCCTCTCTGTAGGAAACCTAACCTTCGGTGGCACCGGAAAGACTCCGATGATCCTGTGGCTTGCCGATTTCCTGGCATCCCAAGGTCTCAGCCCCACGGTGCTGACCCGTGGCTACAAGGGCCTCCTCGAGCACGGAGCGGGAGTCCTCAAGTCCGGCCAGCGCTTCCGACTAAACCCAAATGACTACGGTGATGAGCCGCTCATGATCGCGAGCAAAATGAAAAAAGGCGCGGTCATCGTTGGGAAAGAGCGCGCGCGTAACCTTGAGCGTTTCTTTCCTGAAGTTAAGCCGGATGTCGTTTTGCTCGATGACGGCTTCCAGCACTTGCGAATCTTCCGCTCGTTTAACTTAGTTCTCTTTGACGCCACCATGAAGCGAGAGCTCTATCAGACCGCGCCACTCGGCTACCTGCGCGAAGGATTGACGGCCCTTAAGGATGCCGATGCGATCATTTTGAGTCGCGCGGATCTTGTGTCCAGTGAGGTGCGCGAGGACATCCGCGCGTTCTTGGCACGTTATCATCACCACGGTCCCCTGTGGTGTGAAGTGGGCTATCGCCCGGTGGGCCTGTTCGATGGTCATGACACCTATCGCTACCGCGTCGATGAGCTCCAGGGGCGCGACGTTGTCGCGGTTACCGCGATCGCTTCACCGGACTCTTTCTTTCGCAGCCTCGAGGGGCATGGCGCTCGTCTGGTAGAGAAGGTGAGCTTTCCAGATCACTACTTCTTTAGCGAGGATGACGTTAACGACTTACTCTTAAAGGCCAGTCGTCACTCGGCGCTAGTCGTGTGTTCGGAGAAAGACATGGTCAAGCTCCGCCGCGTGTCGCAGGATCCACGGATCTTCTGCATCAAGGTCCAGGTCGAATTCTTGAGCGGCGAGGACAGTCTTAAACAGGCGATTGGTAAAGTGCTCCGCCTTGAACCGAGGGCCTAATCCCCCTACCATAAAGCAAAGGGGATTCTTTTGAGATCATACTTTACCTGCGGCGTGTTCGTCGTCGCTCTTGCCATGCTGTCGAGCTGTGCCTGGAACAAGGGCGAGCTCGCGAAATTCTTCAATCGGAAGAGCAGCGCGGACGATGGTCAACTCGCGAAGGTGGGCGCGAACGAAGAGGAGCTCTCGAAGTTCGCTGTGAGTGAAGCGCCACCAGCTGTGGTCGCACCGGTCGTGAACAAAAAACCAACGGTCCTCATTCCTCCGAAGCCGCGGAATCTACCAGTGAAGCTTCCGACGGCGAAGCCTCCGATCGAAAAACTCGCAGACGAGAAATCGGCGGGCGACGGCTACCCCCCGGACTATCCCGAGGAGCTGAAGCTCGTTGACCAGAAGGCGCAGGATTCGTGGAAGCTCTTCAAGCCGAATCTAAATCAAGAAGAGAAGATGCTCCTCGACGTCGACTACCTCGGAATGACAGTCGGGAAGGTCGTGCTCTCGTACCGGGGCCTCAAGATGATCAGCACTAAACCCGTGCACCACTTCCAGGCCTACTTCAAGAGTGCACCCTTTTACAGTGCGATCTACGAAATCGACGATCAGCTCGATACTTATGTCGTTCAGGAAAGCTTCGTTGGCCTGCGCTCGAACCTGGTTCAGCGCGAGAGCAAGCAGAACGTGGACGAGGTCCAGCTCTACGACCGCGAAGCGCTGCGGACGACTGCGTATCAGAAGCAGGACCGTAAGGGACAGATCAAAAATCGTAAGTGGGAAGGCTTCATTCCGAAGTGGAGCATCGATCCACTAAGCGTGCTCTGGCTCATCCGCGGGCTACCACTCAAGGACGGAGACCGCTATCACTTACCCTTGGTAAATAAAGGCAAAACGCTCGTGCTCGAGGCGACCGTTGAGGCGCGGGAAGTGATCAAAACGAAGGTCGGCGAGATCCCCGCGATCCGCGTCCGAGCGCACACACAATACACGGGGAAGACTCTTAAGAGTGGTGACATGACCTTATGGTTCACACAAGACCGGTCTCACAAGCTCGTACGCGCTAAAGCAAAGATCCAGATCGGCTCGGTCTTCGCCGAAGTCGCCAAGGAGTAGCGTGAGAGAGCGCCTCCGCCTATCCGACCTCAATGTCCTCTACGTATGCCTCGATTCGGGCCACGGCACGACCGGGCACCGCGTGCTTGCGGACGCTGTCACATTTCGTAACCTCGGTGGCTCGCCACTCCTCGTTTGTCGCGAGGGGTCGGTGTTGGACCGCGAGGCAGAGAAGCAAGATATTCGTCGTCACCACATCGATGCCCACGGCGCGTGGAACAGTTTTCCGATCATCTGGCGCCTCGTGCGCGAGCTCGTGAAGGGCCAGCAGCTCGATCTCGTTCACTGCTATAGCTATGAGCCCCTTATGGTGCTGGGCCTCGCCCTCAAGCGCCACATTCGTATTCCTCTCGTATATACCTGCAACGAAGAACTCGCCGGGAAGTACTATCCCTTCTGGCACGACTACTTCATCCGGCGCATCGATCAGGTGCTGTGTTTTTCGCCGGCGCTGAGTGACCGAGTGCTGGAAGTCTTACCTCTTGGCCAGCGGAAGGTAGGGTTCATGGGCGCGGGCCTCGAAGCACCGCCGGTCAGTAAGGGCACTCCCACAGATGAGCACTGGAAACTGATC
>JBKHVY010000153.1:0-5865 GCA_046569805.1 Bacteriovoracia bacterium
AGGGCCTCGCCCCAGAAGGCTTTAGCATGGGGAAAATCTGCGCTCTGCGCTGCCCAGGGGACCCCTTTTTTGGCCAAATCCGCTGCGATTAGCGTCTGAAGTTGCTGGAAGGAGGTATGAAAAAGCGCTCTTGGCGAGGGGGAAAAATTGAGAGCGGGCCAGGGCCTGTGATTGCCACACTGAGACAAATGTTCACGTTCAACAATTCGTGATCGCGCCGGAGACAGAAACCTTGGACTATCTTGAGAGAGAGGTTTAAAAGGCAGTATGGCGATTTCCCATTCTGAATCTGAAGATGATTCGACCCAGGGGCCTTCCGCAAGGAGCACCTGGTTGGGAGAGACCTCAAAAATAAATCGACCTTGAATCATCAAGGTCATCATAGGGAGGACCCTGCATGAATGTAAAGTTCGCAGGTCTCGACATCGGGGGCAAAAATTTTACCGTTATCGCGGGCCCCTGCGCGATTGAAAACGAAGACCAGATGATGCAAGCCGCGCACTCGGTGAAGGCCGCCGGCGCGCACATCCTCCGTGGCGGTTTGTACAAGCTGCGCACGCGCCCCGACGCTTTCCAGGGCCTGGGCCGCGATGCCTTTCCGCTGGTTAAGCAGGCCAAGGAAAAAACGCAGATGCCGTTTTTGACCGAAGTCACCTCCGTCTCGCAGGTCGAGGCCCTCGCCGACGTCGCCGACGTGATCATGGTCGGCACGCGCAACATGTACAACTACGATCTCCTGAAGGAGCTCGGTCGTCTGCGCATTCCCATCGTCCTGAAGCGCGGCATGTCCGCTAAGGTCGAGGAGTGGATGCTGGCGGCGGAGTACATCGCCCGCGGCGGTAACGAGAAAATCATTCTCTGCGAGCGCGGCATCCGCACGTTCGAAACAGCAACGCGGAACACGCTGGATCTCGCGGGTGCTCTTTGGGTCAAACAGCGCTCGTCGCTACCGGTGATCGTCGATCCGAGTCACGGTACAGGGATCCCAGCGCTCATCCCGGGCATGGCGGCTGCGTCGCTTGCAGCGGGGCTTGATGGCGTGATGATCGAAGTGCATCCGATGCCCTCAGCCGCTTTATCCGACGGAGCGCAGGCGCTCACGACCGAGCAGTTCAGCGACCTCATGGTGCGCCTGAAAAAGCTCGGCGAAGTCTGTAACCGTCCGCTCGGAGTTTAGCCGTGACCAATAAAGCGCAGCAGGTCCACAACATCTTCTCGAGCATCGCCCCACGCTACGACGTCGCTAACGACGTCATCTCCCTCGGTCGCTCGCACGCCTGGCGCGCCGAGTGCGTGCGCCTGTCTGGAGCGCGCGAAGGCACGAGTGTCCTGGACGTCGCCACGGGCACCGGAGACTTCGCGATTGCGTTTAAGAAGGTCGTCGGAGCGGGCCAGGTCGTGGGCGTAGACTTCTGCGCCGAGATGCTGGTGCCGGCGCCGAGTAAAGCTCAAGCGCAGGGGCTCGACATCACTTTCAAGCAAGGCGACGCCATGAACCTCGAGTTCGCCGACGCGAGCTTCGATGTGGTCAGCATCGCCTACGGCCTTCGCAACGTGAGTGATGCGGGCGGCGCGATCAAAGAGATGAGCCGAGTCTTGAAGCCGCAGGGGAAACTCATGATCCTCGAGACCGGCCGCTCGGAGTGGCCTTTGTTCGGAGCTGCCTCGGAATTCTACACCTCGAAGATCATGCCCGTGCTCGGTGGCTGGCTCTCCGGCAACCGCGATGCGTATCGCTACCTCGATTCCTCGTCGAAGGAATTCCCCTACGGCGCGAAGCTCGTGGAGCTCTTGAAGCAGCACGGGAACTTCACGACGGTCACTGCGCATCCGCTCTTCGGCGGCGTGAGCTACATTTACGAGTGTGTAAAGTAGTTTGATTTCAATGACTTGCGATTGAGTCTGACTTTTTCGGAGTGAGTTCCGGAAAAGTCGTGACTTTTTCGGAGTCCATGTCAGAATAGTCACATGGAGCGAATCTACCTGGCCTACCTGAGAAAGCACCTGGCGAAGAAGATCATTCTTATTTCTGGGCCTCGGCAGTGTGGGAAAACGACTGTCTCGAAGATGCTCGCGAGTGACTTCGATTATCTCAACTACGACGTCGACGAACATCGCCTGCAGCTCAAAGAAAAATCCTGGGACCGAAAGAAGAAGCTCGTGATCTTCGACGAGCTCCATAAGCTGCCGCGCTGGAAGCAATGGCTGAAGGGGATCTACGACTCCGAAGGCACGACGCCGAACATCGCCGTCACCGGCAGCGCGCGGCTCGATACCTTCAAGCGCGTCGGGGACTCGCTCGCGGGCCGCTACTTCGCCTACCGCCTTCATCCCTTCGACGTGCGCGAACTCAAGGCGATCGGCTTCGCCGCAACTCCGGCGGAGATCATCGATCGCCTCATGAGTGTCGGCGGATTCCCCGAGCCCTTCCTCGACGGAACACCCGAGTTCTATCATCTGTGGAAGCGGACGCACCTCGACGTCATGCTTCGCCAAGACATGATCGACAGTGACGTCGTTCGTAACATTCGCCAGATCGAACTCCTCGTAGATCTTCTGCGAACACGCGTCGGCGGCACGGTTTCCTACGCGAACCTCGCGACGGAGCTGCAGGTCTCAGACAAGACGGTGAAGCGCTGGCTCGAGGTGCTCGAGAACCTGTACGTCGTGTTTAAGATCACTCCGTACTCGAAGAAGATCGCGCGCTCGGTGCTGAAGCAGCCGAAGTACTACTTCTACGACGTCGCTCGTGTTCCGGACCCAGGCGCACGCTTCGAGAACATCATCGCAGCTTCGCTTTTAAAGGAAGTGCAATTTCGCAGTGACTGCCTCGGACAGGACTGGAGCTTGAGTTTCCTTTCGAAGAAAGGCGGCGGCGATGTGGACTTTCTCATCACGCGCGACGAGAAACCGAAGATCATGGTCGAAGCGAAACTCAGCGACGACGCTCCGGCACCGGGGTTCCGGCTCTTCGCCAATGAGCTCAAGGCAACCGAGAAGGTTCAACTCGTCAAAAATCTCAAGCGCGAGAAGACGTATCCAGATGGCGTCGAGATCAGAGAAGCAGGTCAGTGGCTTGCGACGTGGTGATATAAAAAAAGACCCGGTTGATTCTGTGACACTTCAAATCTAATCTCTGCCACTCACTCCAAGCAAAATTAATCTAAAACCTGGCACCTATTGGCAGACGTTTCGCTTGGGAAATACTGCGCTCTTGAGTGTGTGCAGAAAGAGAAAACCCGGAGCAAGTTGGTGTACTCACTCCGGGCTCTTCTATGTCTGCCAATGAAGGCAGCCTTTTAACCAAAGGACATCATGGAAGAGTTGCTGAGGGTTCTTACTCTCGTCATCATCTTGTTACAGCTTGCTGTAATGATGAAGATGACTTGAGGGGATTTAGGGGAAAGGGGCCAAATCCCTTTCTCCACCTCTTCATTCTTCATGACCATTCAAGTCTAAATCCAGAATCAAATTCTATGCAAGATTTATCTCGTAGCTGGCACCTATTAGCTGATGTTGCACTTAGGAAATACTAAGCGCGTGAGTGTGAGCAGAAAGAAAAAACCCGGAGGAAGTTGGTGTACTCACTCCGGGCTTCTCTATGACTGCCAATGAAGGTAGCCTTTTAACAAAGGAAATCATGGAGGAGTTGTCGAGGGTTCTTACTCTCGTCATCATCTTGTTACAGCTTGCTGTAATGTTGAAGATGACTTGAGGAGATTTAGGGGAAAGGGCTCACCCCCTTTCCCCACCTCTTCATTCTTCATGACCATTCAAGTCTAAGCCTAGAATCAAATCCCAATCAAGATTTATCTCTTACCTGGCACCTATTAGCTGATGTTGCACTTAGGAAATACTGCGCTCTTGAGTTTGAGCAGAAAGAGAAAACCCGGAGCAAGTTGGTGTACTCACTCCGGGCTTCTCTATGACTGCCAATGAAGGCAGCCTTTTCACAAAAGGATGATCATGGAGGAGCTAGATAGGGTTTTAACCTTAGTCATTCTCTTGTTACAGCTTGCTGTAATTTTGAAGATGATCTGAGGTTAAATTTAGGGGAGAGAGGCACAAACTCTTTCCCCACCTATTTATTTTCCACGATCAAAACAAGCATAGCAGGGGATGAACCCAGGTTCAAGATGGCACCTATTGGAGCCAGGGCGGCGTCTTACCTGTTGGATTATCAAGGGCCGAGATCGAGAAAGCCTCGACCCCGGATGCAATCAGCGCATCAATCTGCGGCGTAATGTCGACGTTGTTCACGAAGCGATCGTAGTACACCACGGAGCCAGGCGAAACGCTAAACTCTGAAGAGTTATAAACCTCAAGCGGAATTCCTGCTTTCTGCGCTTCGGACTTCCACTTCTGACACACGTACTTGTCGTCTTCGATGAGGACGATAGGACGCTGATCGGCCCCGGGGAGAGTGATGCGTGCGATGGTCCCTCGAGGCGAGGATTCGTAGTTGAGTTCGCCTTTGAGCGTCTTAAGTGTATCGCGCGCAGAGGTGATGCCAAGGCCGCTGCCGGTGAGCTTCGTGGCACTCGCTTCGAATCCAGGTCCGTGGTCTTGGATCTCGATCACGGCCATCCCATCATCAGAGCGCAAGACGCGCACGATGACTTGCGTTTGCTCTGGCTCGACCTCGAGGGCATTCTTCACGATGTTCGAGACCGCACGCAGAAGATGAACGCGTGAGTTGGTTAGAAAGATATCATGAGACACTTCGATGACCGGAGCAAGCTTCGTCTCGAAGTGACTCGATGATTGTGCCACGGCATCAGAGACGAGTTCCGTCAAAGAGAAGCGCGTGGCCACGATGCCTGCTTTCTCGGGTAGGAGGTCGAGGGCGATCGCCTGGATGTCTTGGATCGCCTGGAGTGACGAAGAGCTTAAGGTCCCAAGCGAGCGATCATTCTGAAGGAGTCTCAGCGGCGAGAGGATATCGTGGGCAATCCGTAGCGTGACCTGGGCCTTTTCTTCTCGATAGCGGGCGCGCTCGACCACTCGCTCGCTGACCTTCGACTTCTCGATGAGCGAGCGGATCTGTGACCCGATCTCACCGAGCTCCTGGATCTGCGCTGATTCACCCTTCGTGAGTTGCGTGAGCTCCGAGTGAAGCGGGCGATACACGAAGTTCTTCCATGCAAGCGTCACGAACCAGCTGGCGAAGAGTCCCAAACTTAGTGATGCGCATATTCCTAAAGCAATATTCCAAGGACTGACAGACGGATAGTGGGGTTTGACGACGAGAAGGCCTACGGGAGAGATAACGTCTTTGAAAGTAACCGGGATGAGCTTCTTGTGAATGCGGCTACAGTCGAGGGTTTGGAACTCACCGATGAAGGTAGTGTTCAGAGGAACACAGTCTTTGTCGTAGAGCACGGCGACGTCAACGTGTGGGATCTGCTGTAGGTAGCGCTGGAGCGTGTGGTAGTCGCGGCGCTTTCGCTCATCTTGGTGGGTCGAGAGGATGTTCGTGGCTTCGTTTTCGATGATGCTGCGGATTTCGTCCTTAAGGATCGACTGCTGGTAGATCGAATAGCTTGTGAAGAGCAAAAGGCAAAAGAGGAAGATGGCTCCAGAAACGGCGACCTGAAATCGTAGATAGAGGTTCTGGGCAATCTTACGCCACGACATTGAACTCCACCGTCGGCTTAACCTGCGCCAGATCGATCGCAAGTGGGTTGAGGGAGTAGTTCGCCAAAGGCCCGAATTGCAGAGGCTGCATGCGAGGGCTCATCGCGCGAGTCACATGAAGAGCACGGATATCACGAAAATGAGGCAGGAGCGGGATGTCGGCAATCCAAATGTCACTGGCAGAAATATCAGAACCAATCACTGAAGTGGACACCTGACTCAAAAACG
>JBKHVY010000153.1:5875-6103 GCA_046569805.1 Bacteriovoracia bacterium
TCGTTCTTAAGGAAATAGGCTTGGATTTCTGAAGGTCGGTTCTTCTCAAAGCTTGAGGTTAGGGCATGAATGTTCTGCGGGTTCTTGGACCATTCTCTCATAGACGAGATTTCACGGTCAGCGCTCTTCATGGCACCTGCTTTCGTTGTATGAGCTCCGCTTGCGAAGATGACTCTACTTTGAGGAACAATATGTGAAGTCAGGCACACATGGTGGTCAAGCGGTCCA
>JBKHVY010000154.1:0-6064 GCA_046569805.1 Bacteriovoracia bacterium
CATGCTGGGCCAGCACATGGGAGGGCTTGTCCGCGTGACGGCGACGAGCTTCGAGGTCACGGTCTCGGGCCCGCGCGGAATCGTGCGCATCCTGGCCTCACTCCTCGACCTTAAGAAAATTTTTCTCTAGCCGCGGTACACTTCGAGCGTCTGCGCGTGCTCTTCGATATGACGAACGATGATGGTCGCGAGGTCGATGCCAGTCGTGCGCTCGATGCCCTCAAGCCCCGGGGACGAGTTCACTTCGATGACTAAGGGCCCCTGCGAGGAGCGCAGAAGATCCACTCCCGCGACCCCAAGCCCCAAAGCCTTCGCCGCCTTCACCGCCATCTCTTCCTCTGCGCGCGTCAGCTCCACGGCCACGGCCGTGCCGCCACGATGAAGGTTCGCTCGGAACTCCCCTTCCTTCGCCACGCGCATCATACTCGCCACGACCTTGTCGCCGACGACTAACGCACGGATGTCGCAGCCGTTCGCCTCCGGGATGAACTGCTGCACCAGAAAGTGCGCGTCCATTTGCCTCAGTCCATCGATCACCGACTCGGCGGCCTTCGATGTGTCCGCGAGGATCACCCCTTTGCCTTGCGTGCCTTCGATGAGCTTAATCACACACGGGGCGCCCCCGACCATCTCGACGAGCTTCGCCGACATCTTCGTCGAGTGCGCGTAGCTCGTGACGGGAAGGCCAATGCCGGAGCGCGAGAGGATCTGAAGACAGCGCAGCTTATCTCGCGAGCGCGTGATCGCCGTCGACTCGTTCACGGTGTAGACCCCCATCATCTCGAACTGGCGCAGGATGGCCGTGCCGTAAAACGTGACGCTGGCACCGATGCGCGGGATGAGGGCATCGAAGTCGTTCAGGAGTTCATCTTTATAGTGGATCATCGGCCGGGCCGACGTGATGTTCATGAAGCAGCGGAGCGGGTTGATCACCCGCACCGAGTGGCCCCGGGCCCGCGCTGCCCGCGCGAGCCGGTGGGTGGAGTAGATCTTGGGGTTCCGGGAGAGGATGCCGATTTTCATCCTGTGATCATACTAAGAACGCGTGATTTTAGTAGCGGCGTAGCCGGTGTCTTCGATGACTTTCTTGATCTCTGCGTCGGTGATGTCGCCCTTCGTCTCAAAAGTCGCTTTCTTGGCATCCAGATCAACTTTCACGTTCGAGCACTTGCCGGTTTTTGTGAGTGACTCGGTGATCTTACCGACGCAAGAAACACAGCTCATACCCTTGATATCGACCTGAACCTGGCCTGCCAAAGCCGAGAGAGAAAACAGGATCGCAGCCGCGAGAGTGGTCAATTTCAACATATTACCTCCATAAAAATCGTTTAAGATGAGAATCATTTTCATTTCGCTGGACGGATATGACACAGCCTCTTTATATACTCATGAACCATGGAACTCGCACAAGATCTTACTATGAGAAAACTCTGGGACAAATGGGGCATCGCCCTCTCAAGCGCCTGTATCCTGCACTGTGTGCTGGTGGGTTTATTGCCCCTCGTTATCCCGGCCTTAGGTCTGTTTATGCACACCCCTTGGGTCCACCGCTTGTTCGCCCTCTTCGTCATGGTTTCGACGCCGCTGGCTTTTTTTCCCAATTTTCGCCGCCACGGCATGAACCGTGTCCTGATCCAAGCGGCCCTGGGCCTGGTGTTGGTGATGGCTGGGGTTTTCCAAGATGGCATCTGGCCCGAGCTTGTGACCCACGGCTTAAGTGTCGCCGGCTCCGCCCTTCTGGTATGGGCGCACTGGCTCAACCTGCGGCACGCGCAGAAGAACGAAGCCTGCTGCTAGGGCATTCGAATTTGCCCTACTTGAATGGTGTTGAGATTCTCAATTCGCCCGTCTCATTCTGGCGCACAGACTACTAAAGTCTCGAAACTCAATGCCAGAATGACCGGGGATTGAAAACCTAGAAAGCTTGAGGCGCCCTCAACAATCGCTGCGACAGATAAAGGCCCTGAGCTACGGGCTTTACGGGCGAATTCCAGAGATCAACACCATTCTTCGGGACCAGTTTAGATCTTCTCCACGAACCCGAAGGCCTTATCGAGATTCCGCTCGAGGTCCGCGAGCAGGAGTTGGGACCCAAGGATGATCAGATGTTCTCGCTCCGTAGTGGGAACAAGGGCGAGCAAGTTCTGGGTGAACTTCTCAGCATTCACACTCCCGGTGTTGAGAAAGGCGACCCAGAAGTTCTTGCCGAAGAGAGTGTGCACGAAGCTGACCTGCGTGAGCTCCGTCTGCTCGGCTAAATGCTTTCGTACGAGTCCATCGAGAAGGTAGTCGACGGTCTGGAAGTCGGAAAGTTCCGGTGAGAGCTCACGGTCACTCGCCCACACGAGAACAGATGTGCGAGGAGAGATTTTTCCGAGGATCGAGGGGTCAGGCATCATGGCCAAGCTCGCTCGCGATGCCGTCGAGGACACCGTTGAGGAATGGACCGGATTCCTTGGTGGAGTACTTCTTTCCGAGCTCAATGGCCTCGTTGATCACGACCTTAAACGGTGTCTCCGGCGTGTAGAGGAGCTCGTAGGCTGCCATGATTAGGAGTGTGTGTTCGATGCGCGAGAGGCGCTGGAGCTTCCAGTTCTTAAGGTGCTTGGTGACCACGGTCTCCACCTCGTCCGCATGCATGAGGATGCCTTTAACGATGGTCGCGACCCAGGCCTGCTCGGCGGATGCCATGTGAATGTTCAGCGTTTCGCGGAACGCAGTCATCCGCTCGAAGAGCTCCACGCTGTCAGTGGCGACTGCTTTCTTTTGCTCTTGGAACGCCGGCAGTTGAAAGTGGTAGAGGAACTGAAGGCAAAATTCGCGCGCTTCACGCCTGGTATTCAATGGGAACTTCCTTCGACGGATGAATCTTGAACTGGTTTTCTTCGACCTTGAGTTTATTGAGGAACTGGTCGACGTCCTTGAACTCGCGGTAGTAGACGGCGGCGAAGCGCACGTAGGCCACGGGGTCGAGGTGACGCAGGTACATCATGACGAGCTTTCCGATGGTCTCCGACGGGACTTCCTTGTCGGAGATGTCCATGATCGCCTTCTCGATGTTCCCAACCACTCGGTCGATCTGCTCGGTCTTCACAGCGAGTTTTTTGCAGGCGACTTCGATGCCGGCGCGGAGCTTTTCAGGGCGGTAGTCTTCGGTGCGGCCATCGCGCTTCAGGACGAGTGGCATGCTGACTTCGACTTTTTCGTAGGTCGTGAATCGCTTCTGGCAGGCTTCACACTTGCGACGACGGCGCACTTCATTGCCTTCGGCAAGAAGGCGTGAATCGAGGACTTTGGTGTCGGTGGTGCTGCAAAAAGGGCAATTCATAATCGAAAACTACCCGACTCGTGAGCCTCTGTCTAGAAACTCACGCGTCAAGTGTCTGAAAGAAGTGGGTTATTTGGTCTTTTTACAGGGACCTTCGGTCCAGCGAACCTTCTGGCATTCAGCTTCGCACGAATTTCCGTAAGTTACTCCATCCGTCCCACATACCGGACGGTAGATTTTCATGCATGCACACGGCTGTTCCGCGGTGTACTCGCTTTTCTGAGGGGCTTCCGCTGGCTTTTCAGCTTGAGGGGCAGTGCAGGCGGCAACAAGAAGGAGGAGGGCGATAATTTTCATGGGTACACCGGGAATTGACGGCAGAGATCCCGCACGTCGGTTTTTACTTTCTCGAGAACGGCAGCGTCCTGCGGATTCTTGAGGGCACGAGCGATTAGCATCGCCATAGTTTTTGTTTCGGATTCTTTAAATCCACGGGTGGTGACCGCGGGAGTTCCGAGGCGCACGCCAGAGGTGACGAAGGGAGAGCGCTTGTCTCCGGGGACCATATTCTTGTTGCAGGTGATGAGAACGCGCTCGAGGAGCTCCGAGGCTTCCTTTCCGCTCATGTTCACGGAATCTGTTTTGAGCAGCACCAGGTGATTGTCTGTGCCCCCAGAGACCAGCTCGATACCCTCGTCGATGAGTGTCTTCGCGAGGACCTGGGCGTTCTTAACAACTTGCTGCTGGTAGGTTTTGAAGCTCGGCTGCAGCGCCTCGTGGAAAGCCACGGCCTTCGCGGCGATCACGTGCTCCAGCGGGCCGCCCTGGATGCCAGGAAAAATGAGCGAGTTGAATTTCTTCGCCCAATCTTCAGAGTTCGTGAGGATGATGCCGCCACGTGGACCACGGAGAGTTTTGTGGGTGGTGGACGTCACGACGTCAGCGATGCCAATCGGGCTCGGATGCACGCCGGCCGCGATCAGCCCCGCGATGTGGGCCATGTCGACCATGAAGATCGCGTTCACGGAGGCGGCAATCTCTTTCATGCGATTAAAGTCGATGAAGCGCGGGTACGCCGAGGCACCGGCAATGAGCATCTTGGGACGCTCGCGCTTAGCGATCTCTTCGACCTGATTATAGTCGATGGTTTCAGTTTTTGGATCAAGGCCATAGTGGAGTGCTTTGTAGAGCTTCCCGGAGAAGTTCACCGGTGAGCCGTGGGTCAAGTGACCGCCTTGCGAGAGATCCATTCCAAGGAAGCTCTCGCCCGGATTCATGGTCGCCATGTAAACGGCCATGTTCGCTCCCGAGCCGGAGTGCGGCTGGACATTAGCGTAGGCCGAGCCGAAGACTTTCTTGATCCGTTCGATGGCGAGAGTTTCTACGTGATCGACGAACTCGCAGCCGTTGTAGTAGCGCTTGCCCGGGTAGCCCTCGGCGTACTTGTTCGTGAGGCAGGACCCTTGAGCTTCCATCACCGCACGCGAGCAGTAGTTCTCCGAAGCGATGAGTTCGAGGCCCGCTTCCTGGCGCTCGGCTTCGAAGTTGATGTACTTAAAGACTTCGGGATCCACTTGCTCCAGGAACTTCATTCGTTACGCCTTTTTGAAAAGTGTGCTCGAGTTCGTACCACCGAAGCCGAACGAATTGTTCAGGGCGTACTGGATCTCAGACTTGCGTGCCACGTTCGGAACATAGTCGAGATCGCACTGCGGATCTTGGTTCTCGAGGTTGATGGTTGGAGGTAGCATACCAGTTTCGAGGGCCTTAATGCAGAAGATACTCTCGAGGCCACCGGCCGCGCCCAACAAATGTCCAGTCATGGACTTCGTGGAGCTGACGGCGAGGCGCTTAGCGTGATCACCGAAGACGCGCTTGATGGCATTGGTTTCAGCGATGTCCCCTTGCGGGGTCGATGTGCCATGGGCGTTGATGTAGCCGACGACTTCGTGGGACACACCGGCCTGGGCCAGTGCTTGTTTCATACAGGGGATCGTACCTTCGCCTTCTGGGTGGGGAGCTGTGATATGGTAGGCGTCGCTGGTGGCGCCCCAGCCGACGACTTCAGCGATGATGTGCGCACCGCGGGCCCGAGCTTTCTCGTAGTTCTCTAGGACGATGATCCCAGCTCCTTCACCCATGACGAAGCCATCGCGACCAACATCAAACGGACGAGAGGCTTTCGTCGGATCGTCGTTGCGTTTCGAGAGCGCTTTCATGGAGGCAAAGCCGGCAATCGTGTAGGGCGTGATCACGGCTTCGGTTCCGCCGGTGATGACCGCGTCCTGGCGGCCCAGCATAATCTCCGTCGCCGCAGCTCCGATGGCGTGGGCCGAAGAAGCACAGGCACTCGCGATCGAATAGTTCAAGCCGCGGAAGCCGTAGTGGATACTGAGAAGGCCCGGGGCCATGTTTGGGATGACAGATGGGATAAAGAACGGAGATACCCGTCGAGCACCTTTTTCGAGCAAGGTCTTATGGTGCATTTCAATGTGCGGGAATCCACCCAGGCCCGTGCCAAGGATGATACCGATGCGAGTGCTGTCGTAGCTTTCAGTTGAAAGACCTGATTGCTTGATCGCTTCGGTTCCGGCGTGGAGAGCGAAGTGGTTAAACAAGTCGAAGCGCTCCTGATCCTTAAGCGGCATGAGCTCTTCCGAGAGTTTGAAGTTCTTAACTTCGCCACCGAAAGAAACCGGCCAGTCTTTCGTGTCCTGTTTCTCTAGAGTCGAAATCCCGGGTTTACCTGCGAGAGCGTTGGCCCAGACCTCGTTGAGGTTATTTCCGAGACCACAG
>JBKHVY010000155.1:0-6046 GCA_046569805.1 Bacteriovoracia bacterium
ATATCCTTGCCATCGAAGTGGAAGATGACTTCTTTGTCTTCACTCTTCGTCGCCAGGTTCACGGGCCTGCGCCAGATGCCGTAGAGGTTCCGGAGCGTCTCTAGGGCATACTGCATGTCGAGGTCCACCCCGCTATGAGTGTGACTCAGTAAGAGCTCGCGGCGGTTCTTGAAGTTTCCGTCAACGACCTGGATCAGCGGCTGCCCGAAGTTCGTCAGCTGCATGAGGAGCTTCTGCTTAATCGCATCGAAGTCCCGGCGGTCGATCTCGAAGCGACCGGTGCGCGGGTTGTGCTTGTAGGTGAAGAGCTGCTGGCGCTCACAGAACTCGGGAGTGAGGAATTCGTCGATGAACGAGATGTCGTTGTGGGTCTTGCGCACTTCGAAGATCTTTTGCTTTCCAAGGCCCAGGCGCTTATCCCACACGGCCTTTTCGTGCATGTCAGTGCACTCGTTGTACTCTTTACCGAACTTACCGGTGTCCCAGCGATACTCGATGTCGCGGAAGAGTTCGATGCCCACTTTATAGGGGTTGATATTCTGGCGGCTCATGGCCATGACGCCGGCGTGCTTGTCGGCGAACTCGATGATCTCCGAGGAGTCGAGCGCCCGCTGGGTCATGATGGTCGAGTGCCAGTAGCTCGCCCAGCCTTCGTTCATGATCTTCGTGATCCGCTGCGGGAGGAAGTAGTAGGCCTCTTCGCGCAGACAGGCGATGATGTCGCTCTGCCACTCCTCGCACGGCGCGTGTTCCATGAGGTACCCCAGAATGTCTTTCGTGGGCTTGGTGAGCGGCTTCTCCGCGAGTTCTTCCTCGACCAGTACCTCTTGGGATTTCTCACGTTTTTCGGTGCGCGTTTTCTGGCGCATGAAGGCCTTCAGGGCCTGCGAGCGGTCGTCAACAGCGAACTCCCCTTCCTCCGCCGCTTCGGGACTGGAGGCCAGCTCGCGCTGCTTGCGCTTCAGCTCCGGAGTCTCGAACAGAACGTTGATGTCGAGGAGGTTCTCGAGCGAGAGCACGCGGTCGATGAAGGCTTCGACCGTGTCCTGGCCGTAGCGCTCCATGTAGCGGCGAATCTTCGTCCCGTGGTTCGCCATCACGTCCATCATCTTGCGATTGGTGCCAGAGAACCAGGCGTTGTTCTTAAAGAAGTCATTGTGCCCGTAAACGTGGGCCATGACGATCTTCTGATCGACCCAGTTGTTCGCCTGGAGCAGGTAGGCGTAGCAGGGATCAGTGTTGATCACCATCTCGTAGATCTTCTGCAAGCCGTAGGCGTAGCCCTTCGAGAGCTGGTCGTAGTCCATCCCGAAGCGCCAGTGCGGATAGCGCGAGGGGACCCCCCCCTGCGCGGCGAGGATGTTAATGGTGTCGTAGTCACAGACCTCAAACACCTGCGGGAAGAAATCGAGGCCGTACTCGATGGCGTAGCCCTCGATTTCGTTCTTCAAGGCCAGGAGCTCGCCGGAGATGGGTTTGGTGCGGTTCATACTACTTGCCCTTTCCGAGGAATTCTTTGATCGAATCGAGGATCCCCTCTTTGTTCTTAATCTTCGAGAGCGTGAGCTTATCGTGGGCCTGGCCGTAGCGGGCCATGAGGTCCTTCAGGAACTGGCCCGAGCCGTAGCGACTCTCGACCTGGCCATAGCAGAACTGGTTCGAGGCCGGCAGGATGTGGTTATCGAGCAAGTCGAGGCACAGTTTTGTGTCGTCGGCCGACCAGTTGTCGCCGTCGGAGAAGTGGAACGGGTAGATGTTCCACTCGCTCGGCGGATAGTCCGCATCGATGATCTGCTTGCAGAGAGTGAACGCCGAAGAGATGAGCGTGCCGCCGGACTCCCGGGTGCGGAAGAAGGTTTGCTCATCAACTTCCTTGGCCGTCGCATCGTGGATGATGTAGCGAATCTGAATGTCCTTGTACTGGGACTTAAGCCAGAGGTTAATCCAGAAGCTCTCGGTGCGAACGATTTCCTTCTGCTCGTCTCCCATGGACCCGGAGACGTCCATCATGTAGATGACGACCGCAGCGTTTTCGTTCTCGACCTTGGTCTGCCAGGACTTGTAGCGGAAGTCGCGCCGGATCGGCACCACCGTCGGATCGTCCGGGTTGTACGAGTCGGAGGCGATCTGGCGCTTGAGGGCCTGTTTGTAGGTGCGGCGCAAGTGCCGGAGTGAATCGGGACCGGCCGAGCCAATGTTGGTGTACTTATCCACCGTGCTCTTCAGGCTCTTCTTACCCTTCGGTTCGATGTTCGGAAGGGCCAACTCATCCCCCAGGATGCGCGCGAGCTCGTCGAGCGAAAGCTCGACGTCCATCTCCTTCGCCCCCTCGCCTTCGCCGGCCTCGCCCTGACCGGGCTGACCATTCGGATCGGGCTGACCCTGAACCGGATCACCGGATTGGCCTTGGCCTTGTCCGGTGCCGCCCTGCTGCTTATCTCCGAACTTGAAGCGCGGGATATCGATGGAAGGCATGGGCACCGTAAACTTATCGGTGCCCTTGGGAATGATCTGCTGACCTTGCGAGACGTACTTCCGGAGATTATCGCGGATCTTGCCCTTGATGATCTTTCGAAAGCGCGCGTGGTCTCGCTTAATAGGATGATCCAAAGCTACTCCTTAGGCCTTGATCGAATCGCCCTTGGCGAAGATCGAGGCCACAAAGTTCAAGGCGTCCGTTGCACACACTTCGCAGTATCCGAAGTTCTTGATCAAGCGCGTTTTCACGACCTCGATCTTCTCTTGGGTCTGCTTGTCCACGACGTTCGAGATGATGGTCGTGAGCTTGATCGTGTCCTTCTGGTCTTCGAAGAGCTTGAGCTCAAGCGCCCGGTGCAGGCGCTCGTTCATCTTAAAGTCGAACTGCTTGCCTTCGATCGCCAAAGCACCGATGTAGTTCATCAGCTCACGGCGGAAGTCGTCCTTGCGGGACTCCGGGATGTCGATCTTCTCTTCGATCGCGCGCATGAAGCGCTCGTCGGCTTCCTCGAGCTTGTTCGAGTACTTGTTGCGGATCTTTTCTTTCTGCGTGTAGGCCTTGACGTTATCCACGTAGTTCGCACACAGCGTCTGGATGGCACTTTCGTCAACGGAGATCGCCTTCTGCACGTCGTTCTTCACGATGTCCTCGTACTCCTGGCGAGTGATCGCGAGCACCTCTTTGTAGTGCTCGAGCTGGTCTGGTGAGTTAATGAGCGCATGGTGCTTGAGGCCCGACTCGAGTTCGTTGAAGACCATGAACGGGTTCAGACAGCCGACGTGGCCGTTCTTCACCAGTGAGTTCGAGATCTTGTCCTGGATGTAGCGCGGAGAAATCCCCTCGAGGCCTTCGCGCACGGCTTCCTTACGCAGTTCTTTGACGTTGTCTTCGTTGTAGCCCGGGAGCGTCTTGCCGTTGTAGAGCTTGAGCTTCTGGAGCTTCGTGAGGTCACTCTTCTTTGGCTCCTCGAGGCGAGTCATGATCGCCCACATGGACGCCATCTCGAGGGTGTGTGGCGCGATGTGGATGTTTGGAATCGTGTCTTTATTGTAGTCCTTCTTGTAAATGCGGCACTCCTGATCCAGACGCGTGATGTAGGGCACGTCGATCTTCACGGTACGGTCGCGCAGGGCTTCCATGAACTCGTTGGACTGGAGCTTCCGGTACTCGGGCTCGTTGGTGTGACCCAAGATCACAAGGTCGATGTGGGTCTGCGCAAACTTCTTCGGCTTGATCGACTGCTCTTGTGAAGCCCCGAGGAGGTCGTAGAGGAAGGCCACGTCGAGCTTGAGCATTTCGATGAACTCTACCACGCCGCGGTTGGCGATGTTGAACTCACCGTCGAAGTTGAACGCGCGCGGGTCGGAGTCCGAGCCGTAGATGGCGATCTTACGGTAGTTGATGTCGCCGGTGAGCTCCGTCGAGTCTTGGTTCTTCTCGTCTTTCGGCTGGAAGGTACCAATGCCGCGGCGATCTTTCTCAGAGAGCAGGAGGCGCTTCACGCGCACGTGCTTCATGACACGGTTCCAGTCGCCGCCGTACTTCACCATGTATTCGTTCAAGATGTAGCGACAGGCCGGATTCACCTCACCCTTGATCTTCACCTTGTAGCCGTCCTTGCGCCCCTTGTTGATCTCGGCGAGGAACTTCTCGCGCACTTCCGGCGGCAACAGTTTGAGTGGCTCTTCATGCATCGGACTGGGGAAAATCTTCTGACCGCCAAGGATCGGCGAGCCCTCGTCGTCCACCCACTCGTACGTGTAGAGCGCACCTTCGTCAGTGCGCGAGTAGTGCTCGATGCCCTTCTTCAGAAGACGCGCGATCGAAGACTTGGCCGAACCGACGGGCCCGTGAAGAAGTAACACGCGCTTCTCTGTTCCGTAACCGAGCGCCGCGGACTTGAAGAAGTTCACGAACTTCATCAAGTGGACGTCGATGCCGAAGATGGCGTCCTTGCCGTTTTCGATCGGGTCATCGAAGAAGTGATACCGGACCACATCTTTTTTGTACTCGGTGTATTGAGAGGTCCCATAGGACATCATCATGTCGTAGATGCGCTGGAAGGAATTGCGTGCGATCGCCGGCCGCTTCATCACCTGGTCAATGTATTCCTGAAACGTCCCGCTCCAGTGGAGGTGGGAGAAATCCTTGGGGTTATAGTTCTGTGAAATAAATTGCTGAATGTCGAAGCTCATCCGTCCTCCCTGAACGTGGTGGGGCGAACCCCATAGATACAATTATTTTACACCGGAAACCTGGAGACTCCCAACGCCTTTCACCAAGAAAAATCCGCATCCAATTCTTGAGCAAAAAGGTTTCTTTGACATTGATTTCCAGTGCTTTACAATAAAACAAAATTATTGCGTTCAAGGATAAGAACCGCCATGGGAATCATACACGCTGGGAATAGTGACATCGGCCGCAAGCGCAAGACCAACCAGGACTCGATCTACATGGATCCGGAGCACCTGTTCTTCGCTGTCGCCGACGGGATGGGCGGCCACAACGGTGGCGACATCGCCTCGCAAATGACGGTGAGTTTGATTCCGCAGTACCTCAAGAAACACAAACCTACCATGGAGCCCAAAGAGTTGGTCATGAAGTGCATCCAGCACGTCAACAACGAGATCCATGCCCACTCAGAATTACACCCTGACCTCAAGGGCATGGGCACGACCGTCTCCGCCGTCATGTTTCAAGGGAACAAGCTCCTGATCGGAAGCGTCGGGGATTCCCGCGTCTACATGATCCATGATGGCCAAGTTTTTCAAATGACGCGCGACCATTCCTTCGTCCAAGAAAAGCTGAACATGGGCCTCTACGGTCGCGAAGAAGCCGCGCTCGATAAACAAAAAAACGTTCTCGTGCGTTCTGTGGGCTTCGAGCCCGATGTCCAAGTCGACGTCTTCACTTACCAAGTTTGTAAGAATGATATTTTCCTCATCTGCTCCGATGGTCTCCACGGGAAAGTCAGCGATCGAGACATCCTTTACATCGTGCAAAAGAATATCCCCACTCCCGCCAAGGCGACGACCCAGCACCTCGAGCTTGCGGTCAAAGAGCTGATCGCACAGGCCAACGCCAACGGCGGCCAGGACAACATTTCCGTGATTCTTTCAGTCGCCCAGGAATAATTCTTATTCCCAAGGCCCGGTGGCAAGAATACACTTATTTGTGTTCCACATGACTCTCTGCCATCAAGGTTTCTGACCATGAACAACTACTATACGTTGATGATCATTCCTGAGAAAGAAAAGGGCGTTAAATCTTTCAAGATCCCGGCGCTGTTCTTTCGGTCGATCGCCTTTTTCATCGTCATGCTCATGCTCCTCGTGGGCATCCTCGCCTACGACTACTGGAAGATCCTCCAGCAGGTGTACGAGAACAAACACCTGGGTCTCGAGAACCGGCAGCTGAAGGAACAAGTGCAACTGTTCCAGATGAAGATGAACACCCTCGCCGATGACCTCAAGCGCATTAATACTTTCGAGCGCAAGCTGCGTGTGATCACGGGCCTCGAGGAAGCCTCCGGCGAAACTCCCCTGTATGATTTCATGACTCCCGTCG
>JBKHVY010000156.1:0-6004 GCA_046569805.1 Bacteriovoracia bacterium
GGATCCCACGGGGACCTGAAACTGCGACTACAGTGGGAAGGTTGGTGGCTTGCCCCAACGGCACATCGGTTTGCTTTGAGCTCAAAGCGTCACGATCCGTGGGTTCAAATCTATCGTACCCGGCCAGATCATCCAGTGCTGGCGCTGGAAGAGGCGTGGGGCGCGCTCTCAGGTCTTATGCCACAGGACCTCGCCCTTCATCCCTCGCCCTTAGGGTTTTTATTGAGCAAGTCGTTCCAGCGCAACTGGGAGATCGTGATTGAAGAAGACGGGGAGATGTGGACCATGGAGACGCTGGGGCTGGCGTGGCACGGGCCCCAGGCCCTGCAGGGTAAGCACCCTCCGCGCCAGCTCACTTGGCACCAGGTCACCGTGGGCCTTCGGCGCATCCCCGAAGACGCCCCCTACGCCGACTGGGCGCTCTGGCGGCGGCGCGAGAACGTGGTGCGCTTCACGACGGCCGAAGGGGAGGTGCGCCGGGGGCTATTGATCCGAAAGATCGTCATCGCCCCCAAAGCATGGGTAGAATTTTCGGACGGGCTCCGCGTAGAATGGAAGCACCTCATAAATAACTTGGAAGTCGACTTATGAAAATCCTTGGCCTCTTGCTCGTGCTCGTCTCCTGCGCTCACCAGGTTCGCAAAGAGGGAGGCCAGGCGCCCTTCGATCCCGCGACCTACGCCCAGCTGACTGCACAGGACCTTCCGACCTACGCGCAGACCGTGGTGCTCAAAGAGGAGCGCGACCCCGAGGGGATCACGCACACGGAGCTGCGCCAGTCGCCGCACGGCCAGATCAAGCGCGCGGCGATCCTCGTCTTCGAAACGGAGCTCCAGGCCTCGCGCTCGGGCCTTGCGAAGGACCAAAACGTCTACCTCTCGGCGCGAGGGAAGCAGATCCTCACCGAGGAGCTCCTCGCGCACTGGGAGAAAGAACTTCATCGCACGACGCGCGTGGAGTGGGTTCCCCGGCGCGAACTGCTGAGCTCCAAGGCGTACCGCTCGGCCGGTTTCACGGAAACGGATCTCATTTTATCTTCGAAGTTTTCTCTCTCGCCCGAGGACGTCCTCTGGCGCATGCCCGGAAAGAAGATTCCCGAGGAGACGCTCCTCATGCCGCGCAACTACCAAGACATCAGCATGGTCTTCGTCCCCGGCGCGCAGCTCATGGCGGGGCCCAAGCCCTCGCAGCACCAGCACCACTGGGTCAACGACGTCGCGCGGGAGCTGAACCTCGACGCGGTCTTGGTGGTGTACGTCTCCGCCGACTGGCGCCGCGAGACGATCGACAAGAACACCCAGGTGAAGACGCCCGAAGGGCTCACCGCGAGCGTCCTGGGCAGCCTCCTCTATCCGTTCTCGAAGTACCACGCCGCCGTCGCCGAGAAGAGCTCCTACTCCGTGGCGAAGGTCAACGTGCCCTTCGGCGTCTACTCGCTGAAGGCGACGAAGCCCCTCACCATCACCGGTGCACCGGAGACCTTCGACGGGGCCCAGCAGTCAGTGATCACTCCGGTTCGAGAGACCGTGGAGCAGATGACGACGCTTCTCATCGAGCGCATGGCCAGTGACCTGCACCAGATCCCCATGAAGCGGCACGAGGAGTAGGCGTGCTGCGCGAAGAGTACCTCGCTCGGATCAAGTTCATCGTCCAGTTCGGACGGGGCTTGCATTCGGTCGGCTCTCCCGCGCACTCGCTCGAGTCCGCGCTCCTCGGCCTGTGCGATCGCTTAGGGCTCAAGGGCTCCTTCGTGTCGATCCCGACGGCGATCTTCTGTTCCTTCCGCTTCCTCGACGACGAAGTCACGCGCATCGTGCGCGTCGAGCCGAGCGGGATTAACCTCGGGCGCCTCACGAAGGTCGACATGATCGCTCAGGACGTCATCAACCAGCGCCTGGACTTTAACCAGGGCTGGGAGCGCCTAGAGGAAGTGCTGAACGAGTCCGATTCGTTTCCCGCGTGGGTGAAGGTGCTGTGCTTCAGCCTCACCTCCGGCGGCATGATGACGCTCTTCGGGGGCTCCTGGGGAGACCTCTTGGCGTCGCTGATCGTGGGAGCGCTCATTGGCCTTCTGTCTTTGCCCAAGCACTTTGGCCTCGTCTCCCAGCTCTACGAAGTCATGATGGGGTTCGTGGCCGCGCTCCTCGCAACACTCCTCGGAAAGATATCTCCCGACATCAGCCTCAACGTCGTGATCCTCGCGTCGCTCATCATGTTCATCCCGGGCCTTAACATCACGATCTCGATCGCAGAGATCGCGACGCAGAACCTGACCAGCGGGACCTCGCGCTTAGTGGGTGGGTTCATGATCCTCCTGAAGCTCGCCTTCGGCGTCTTCGCCGGCACTAAGATCGCGGGCCTTGTGAGCATCACCGGAGCACAGCTGCACTTCGCGCAGATCCCGGCCTGGGTCATACTCCTGACGGTGCCTGTGACCGCAGCGATGTCGACGGTGGTCTTCAAGGCCGAGTGGCGGGAGATGAAGTGGATCACGCTCGCGGGCGTCTTCGGCTACACGGTGGCGAAGGTCGGGACGTTCTACCTCGGGCCCGAGATGGGCCTCTTCCTCGGGGGCATCGGCGTCGGCGCCGCGGCTAACGTCTTCGCGCGCACGCGGCTCAGACCCAGTTCCATCTTCCAGTTCCCGGGCCTCATTCTCCTCGTGCCCGGCTCGTCCGGCTACCGCGGACTCTCGTCGCTCTACGCCCGAGACGTCGTCGTCGGCTTCGACACGGCGTTCACGATGCTGGTGCTCGCGTTCTCGCTCGTCGTCGGCGTCTTCGTCGGCAACATTCTCGTGAAGCCGCGCTCGAACTTCTAATCCAACTCGAGTTTTCTAGTCTGGAGAGGGGGTATTTTTTGCCGCCTCGAGGCCCCTTGCTATAGGGGCAAAACGCTCGCGCCGATAGGTGTTCATACGATGTCCGGGAGGACCTATGAAACGCCTGCAAGCTGTTTTCGCCATCTGCTTCGTCTCGCTCTTTACCCACACTGCGGCCCTCGCCCAAGACATCCCCGAAGCCTTCTACCACAACGCCGTCCTGCGCGACTTCAGCGAACAGGCGCAGAAGGATAAGGTGCTCCAGGCGCTCGACATGATCGTCGAGGTGGTGCAAACCGAAGAGTTCCGCTCCGCGGTCCTGAACTTTAAGGACGGCAAGGGCGGGACCCAGTTCCGCGAGAACAACGGCCGCACCAACGCCCAGATCTACCAGGAGATCCTCGACGCGGCGGAGAAGCTGCGGCCGATCCCGGATAACACCATGGACCTCGACGTGACGTGGTACTACCGCAACAACTCGACGGTCGGGTACACCTACGCGAACTCCTCGCGCATCTGGGTCAACGCCAAGTTCTACCGGCGCTACGACGTCGCGGGCGTCGCCCGCAACCTGTTCCATGAGTGGACGCACAAGCTCGGGTATGGGCACAACGTGAAGTCGAACCGCCCGTACACCGTTCCCTATGGCCTCGGCGCCAAGATGGAAGAGCTCGTCCGCAAGCGGCTCGCACAGAACTAACCGGGTGAATCCGGCGGATCCACCCGAGGCGGAACTAGACTTTCTCGAGAACCGTTGCCACACCTTGGCCCAGGCCGATACACATCGTCGCAAGACCGTACTGCGACTTCGTGTGCTGGAGCTGGTGCGCCAGCGTGCCGGTGATGCGCGCCCCGGAGCAGCCCAAGGGGTGCCCGAGCGCGATCGCACCGCCGTAGCGGTTCACGCGCGCCTGGCCTTCGCCGAGGAGTCCCAGGTCCTTGAGCACGGGCAGTGACTGCGCCGCGAAGGCTTCGTTCAGCTCCACCACACCCATCTGCTCCATCTTGAGCTTCGCCAGAGCGAGCGCCTTCTTCGAGGCCGAGACCGGGCCATAGCCCATGATCGACGGTTCGCAGCCGGTGGCCGCCATGGAGACGACGCGGGCCAGGGGCTTGAGGCCGAGCGCGCGCGCCTTGTCTTCGCTCATCACGAGGATCGCCGAGGCGCCGTCGGAGAGAGCTGAGGAGTTTCCGGCCGTGACGGTGCCGTTCTTCGGATCAAACACGGCCGGAAGCTTCGCCAGGCCCTCGGCCGTGGTCTCCGGTCTCACGACTTCGTCGCTCGTGACGAGCATGGGAATCCCCATCTCGTCGTGGCCCGGAACCGGGATGAGTTCGTCCTTGAAGTGGCCCGCGAGTGTGGCGGCGTGGGCGCGGCGGTGCGACTCGGCGGCGAACTCGTCCTGCTGTTGGCGCGTGATTCCGTGCATGCGGCCCAGGAGCTCGGCCGTGAGGCCCATGGCACCGGCGCCCTTGGCGACGGTCTTTCCGAGCTGCGGGTTGAAGTCCACCCCGTGAGTCATGGGGACGTGGCCCATGTGTTCCACCCCGCCGATCAGGTACACCTCACCCTGGTTGGACCAGATGCCCTGGACGGCCATGTGGAGCGCGGTCATGGACGAGCCGCACAGGCGGTTCACGGTCTGCGCGGAGACGGTGAGGGGAATGTCCGTGAGGAGCTGGGCGTTGCGGGCGATGTTGTAGCCCTGCTCGAGCGTCTGCTGGACGCAGCCCCAGATGATGTCTTCGATCTCGGCAGGGTTGAGCGCCTTGTTGCGCTCGAGGAGCGCGCGCATGAGGGCGGCGGAGAGTTCCTCCGCACGCACGTTTCTAAAGACCCCGGCCTTCGAGCGGCCCATCGGAGTTCTCACGGCATCGACGATTACAGCGTTTTTCATAGGATATCCTTTAAGCGTGGTATTTTTTGTTTGAGTCCATCATCGCGCGCATGCTCGGGGTGAACTCGTAGAGCTTCCCGAGGTGCGCGTGCTTCTGCGCGTGCTGGTGCAACGTTTTAAGGCCAACCATATCCGCCCACTTGAAGATGCCGGCGCGAAACGGCGGGAAGCCGAGGCCCAGGAGGAGTCCCATGTCGACCTCCATCGGCCCCTGGACGATCTTCTCGTCGAGGCAGCGCGCACTTTCGATCAGCATCGGCAGCATGAGCCGCATGACGATGTCCTCGTCCGTGAGCGCGAGCGTCTGCTTCACGAGGGGCTTGATGAGCGTGTAGGCCACGTCCGTGACGACTTTCTTCGGCTTGCCTTTCTTGTCGAGCTCGTACTCGTAGAAGCCCTTGTTGTTCTTCTGGCCAAAGCGCTTCTCGGCGTACATCGCTTCGAGAGCATGCTTGCCCTTGAAGCCCATGCGGTCCGGGAACTCTGCTGCCATGATGCTCGAGGCGTGGTGACCGGTGTCGATGCCAACGACGTCGAGGAGGTACGCCGGGCCCATGGGCCAGCCCCACTTCTCCATGACCTTATCCACTTTCTGGAAGTCCGCGCCGTCTTCGAGCAGGAACAGGAAGCCGTTGAAGTAGGGGAAGAGCACGCGGTTCACGAGGAACCCGGGGCAGTCGTTGACGACGATGGGAGTCTTTCCCATCTGCGTCGCGTACTGAACACCGCGGGCGACCGCGGCCTCGGAGGACTTCTTCCCGCGGATGATTTCTACGAGCGGCATCTTGTGGACCGGATTGAAGAAGTGCATGCCGACGAAGTTCTCCGGCCGCGTGAGGCCCTCGGCGAGTTTTGTGATCGAGATGGTCGACGTGTTCGACGCGAGGATCGCCGTCTCCGGGAGCGTGCCCTCGACTTCGGCGAGCACGGACTTCTTTACCTTTTCGTTTTCGACCACGGCTTCGACCACGAAGTCGACCTGCTTGAAGTCGGCGTAGGAGAGCGTCGGTGTGATCGAGGCGATCACCTGCGCCATCCGCTCCGGCTTCATCTTCTTGATCTCCACCATCTTGTTGAGGAGCTTCGTCGCCTCGCCCATGCCGAGCTGGAGCTGCTCGGGCCTGATGTCCTTCATCATCGCCGGTACGCCACTCGAGGCGGACTGGTAGGCGATCCCGCCGCCCATGATGCCGGCGCCGAGTACCGCAACTACGCCTCCGATATCACCCGCACCTGGCCGGTCAGTGGCGAGTACAGCAAGGAGCAGCGCGCGCTGTACCAGATC
>JBKHVY010000157.1:0-5970 GCA_046569805.1 Bacteriovoracia bacterium
TCCCCGCAAGCTGGCACAGAACCTCGCCCCAGAGCGCGGCCGGGAGCTGGAATTTAAGAACGCTACGGTCCCGTTGTACCTCGTTAAAAAAACCGTCCAAGCAAAATCGCCAAGCCTCTTCTCAAAAATTGTGGAGTGGGACGAAGTTCCTCAGGTCGCCTCGCTTGGCCAGGTGAATCGTGTGCGCCTCAAGGATGGTCGTGAGCTTGCCATCAAAACGCTGCTCCCGGGGGTTCGCCGGGAACTGATTACGCAGACGAACGTCCTCCTCAAAACGTTCGAAGGTCTTAAGCAACTCAAGTCGATGGACTTCGACACGGCCCAGTTTTCGAAGTTCTTTCACGAGCAGCTCGCGCGTGAGGTCGACTACACGCTTGAACTCGAATCGCAGCAAGAGATGCGAGAGATCTTCTCAGGGAGTACCGATATCTACGTGCCGGCCGTGTACCCCGAGTGGTCGCACGACGACGTCCTGGTCCAGGAGTTCGTCCAGGGCCAGGGCCTCGAGGCGCTCAAGCAGGAACCGATCGAGCGGCAGCGCCAAGTTGCGCAGCAGCTGGCCTTCGCACTTCGGCGCATGCTGTTTGAAGTGGGCGTGCTCCATGGTGACCTGCACGCCAAGAACTGGGCCTGGAGTCCAAGCCTAGGACGCATCGTCCTTTACGATTTCGGCTCCATGCTTCGCTTCACTCCGGAGCAGATCCAGGGCCTCAATCGGCTCATGGCGGCCCAAAGCGATTGCCTTGAGGCGTGGGTGCAGGTCGGCTTCGATGAGCAGAAGCTGCGGGAACTGAGCGAAAAGCTTCCACAGATGACAGAGATTCTTCTTTCGGTGTTCCGTGCTCCGCCGCCGTGGCAGGTGCAGGAGCGCCTCGATGCTCTCTTGGGTGCGGACAAGTGGATCTTCCGCCAGGCGGGGCCGCCGTGGTTCATGTGGGTCATGCGCACCCTCTCATCGGTTCTCGCATCACTCGAACAACTTGGGGGCCAGGATGCGATTCTGGCACCGATCACCCGGGAGGGCCCTGTGACAAAAAAACTTCTCATCCTCGTGCGCGAGAACGGTGAGGAAACAGTGCGAGTCGAGCTTCCAGTGCGTGCGATGGAAAACCTCGCGGATCTGGTCCCCGAAGAAACCGGCGAACGCATCCGCGAGAGCGGGATTTCACTCAAAGACTTATCTGAAAAATCAAAGGCCCAAGACTACCCGGTGGGTGTGGTGTTCGAGCAAGTGATGGGAGTGAAGCACTACCTGGTGAAGATTATCGAGCAGTAGTTTACTGCACCAAGAAGGCGCCAAAGAAGATGCTCTTCACGACCGGGGCGGGGAAGGAGTCATTGACGGCTTTCTTGAGGCGCGACTCGAGGAGAATCTTACCCGTGATCGAGCCGAGCTCCTCCGGAGTCATTCCTGCGGCAATACGGATGAGTTCGTTTTGCACCACGTACTGATGGGCCTTGAGGAGTTCCGTATCCTGCTGCTTGAAGGGCAGGAGGTTGATGTCGACCTTAAGGTAGCGCAGGCGCGAGCCCGGACTATAGAGGTTCACGGTCATGGGCTTCATGGCGAAGGCCGTCACCTGCGAGAGGGCCACGGCGTCACTCTGGAGGTTCTTCTCTTCGAGGGCCTGGTCCGTCGGGGGGGGCTTGATGCCGGTGTGCGCGTAATACACGAGGCCCGCGGCCGTGAGAACGACAGCACCGTTGAGGCCCAGGAGAATTTTGTCGAGCAGGGGATTACCGGTCATGGTTCCATCTTAGCACGGAACCATGACCGGAAAAGACTAAAGATACTTGTCGAGAGCGAGCGGAGTGTACGGGAGGTCGAGGTCGCGCGCGACCTGTTCGTAGACGAGCTTGCCCTTGTAGATGTTCACACCCAGGCGCAGCGGCTTGTCCTTCATGATGGCCTTGTCGACGCCCATACCAGCGATCATGCGTGCGTACTTCAGGGTCACATTGGTGAGCGCAAAAGTTGACGTTCTTGCTACGGCTCCTGGCATGTTCGCCACGCAGTAGTGAACGACTCCGTCGACGATGAAAGTAGGATTCTCGTGAGTGGTTGGCTTACAAGTTTCGATACATCCGCCCTGGTCAACGGCGATGTCGACGACCACCGAGCCTTTGCCCATCTTCGAGATCATGTCGCGGGTGACGAGTTTCGGCGCCTTCGCACCTGGGACGAGGACTGCCCCGATGACGAGGTCAGAGTTGACGACGGCATCTTCGATATTCTGGGCGTTCGAGAAGATCGTATTGACCTTATTTTCGAAGAGTTGATCGAGTTCCGCGAGGCGCTTCGTCGAAAGGTCGATGAGAGTCACGTCAGCTCCCATGCCGACCGCCATTTGCGCAGCATTCGTTCCAGCGATTCCACAACCAATGATTGTCACCTTTGCACGGCGCACACCTGGGACGCCGCCCATGAGGATACCTTTGCCGCCCTTATCGAGCTGAAGGTAGCTAGCACCGATCTGTACGGACATGCGACCTGCAACCTCGGACATTGGGACCAAAAGCGGCAGACTGTTATCTTCGAGCTGGATTGTTTCGTAGGCAATACAGGTCGCACCCGACTTCATGAGGCCTTCGGTCTGCGGCTTATCGGCAGCGAGGTGCAAGTAGGTGTAGAGGATGTGATGGGGCTTCAGGAGCGCGATCTCGTTTGGTTGAGGCTCTTTGACCTTAATGATCATCTCGCCCGTAGCGAAGCATTCCTCGAGCGTGTTCAAAATCTTCGCACCAGCAGCAACGTACTCTTCGTCGGAGATGCCGATGCCGGCGCCACCGTTCTTCTGGACGTAAACTTCGTGTCCGTCGGCCACCAACTGGCGCACGCCGCCGGGGACCATGGCGATGCGGTTTTCGTTATTCTTAATTTCTTTTGGAATCGCAATTTTCATGGAGAAACTCCCTTAAGGGCGCCGGGCGCCTGATTTAGTTTGGCGACATCTTACCCAAGCTTTTGAGAAGGTGCCAGTAGGTGTGAAAATACTTGAGTGTCGGCGCGCGCCTCGCAACGCAGTGCCATTTCTGTCTAGGTTGATCGCCGCACTGATCGGGCCTAAAATAACGTGTTATCTCAATCTTCTTCTGAGGGCCATCATGCGTCGAATCTCTAGTCTTTTTGCTTTGTTATTGGTGGGCGCTTGCGCCAATGGACCGAAAACCGCCTCCGAATCCCTACCGGATCCACTGAAGCTGGACGTCACCCGCTTCCAGCTCGACAACGGCATGAAGGTGCTGGTGGTGGAGGACGACAAGCTGCCGGTCTTCTCGCTGTATATGTTTTACAAGGTGGGTGGCAAAGACGAACGCAAAGGGATCACCGGCGCGAGTCACTTCCTCGAGCACCTGATGTTCAAGGGCACGAAGAGCATGACGGCGAGTAAGTTCGACTACCTAGTCGAAGGCAACGGCGGAAGCTCGAACGCGTACACTTCGAACGACATGACGGTGTACCACGAGAACATGCCTACCTCGGCGCTGGACCTCATGCTGGGGGTCGAGGCCGATCGAATGGTGAACCTCGTGATCAAGAAAAACGAATTCGAGCAGGAGCGTCAGGTGGTCCTCGAGGAGCGCAAGATGCGCTACGAGAATTCGCCGCGCGGTCAGCTCTACCTTACGATGATGGAGGAGCTCTTTAAAGGCACGCCCTACGGGACCTCAGTGATTGGAGACATCCCAGATCTCAAGAGCGTTTCGCGCGACCAGATTTACAGTTACTACCGCCAGTGGTACGCGCCCAACAACCTCACCCTCGTGATCGTCGGGGATGTGAAATCATCGAACGTCCGTTCGCTGGTGAAGAAGTACTTTGAGGGTCTTCCGTCTTCTCCTGTGCCCGAGGCATCGCGCGCTTCCGTTCCTGATTCTGCGTTTAAGATTCAGCTGACGGCACCAGTGGAAAAGAGCGTCTACGGTCAGTCGGCGTCCCCGATGTTCATGCTCGCTTTCCCCTCAGCGAAGGCCCAGGAGCCGACCGTCTACGCACAGGACATTCTCAGTTCACTCCTCGGCGACGGCAAGAGCTCTCACTTGGTGCAGAAGTATGCCCTGAACCGCAGACCACTTGTCTCGAGCATCTACGCCGGAAACTACACGCTGGAGAAGGCGGGTGCGTTCATGATCAGCGGAGAGCTTCTCGCGGGCCAAGATCCGAAGGCATTCAAGAAAAAGCTCCTCAAGGAGCTCAAGGCCTCGTGCGACGTCGCTGTCACGGAGCGCAGTATTCAGAAAGTAAAGAACCAGTACGAAGTGGGACTCTACGGGCAACTTGATACCTACGGGGGAATTGCGAAGTTTATCGGAGAGCGCGAGCTCCTCTACAACGACTGGGCTTTCTATCGTCGTGAGTTCCAGATCTATAACTCCATTGGTGTGAAAGAGGTCAAGGACGCGTGTAAGCAGCTTTTCAGCGGGCCTGTCTACGCTTGGGTCTCCGTATGGGACAAACATCAATCAGTCGCAACCGACGCGAAGGCGGAGTAACGTATGCATAAACTAATCTTTTTAATTTTCTGTACCTTTCTCATCTCCGCCGACTTTCGCAAGTCTGACGTTAGCCGCATGCAGTGGGGTGACTTCAAAACGACCTGGTTGGCCGATTCGCGGTTGCCGATGGCCACGGTCAGCATCTACTTCGGCGACGGCGCTCTTCGCGACTCAAGCCGCGACGCCGGCCGGACGCAGACGGCGTTCGATCTCCTTTTCTCTGGCACCAGCAAATACGATCAGAAGGCGTTGAGTGACTTCTTCGATTTCTACGGTGTGAGCTTTAACCACACCGTTACTCACGAGTACTCGATGCTGTCGTTCTCAGGCCTGGTGAAAGATCTGCCGGCCATCGTTAGTCGCTTCTGTCACGTCGTGCGCGAGGCGAACTTCCCGCGCTCCGAACTTGTGCCACATAAGAAGCGGGCGATCACGCGCTTGCGAAACCTTCCGTCGAATCACTCCGCGCTCGCGGAACGCGCATTCCGGAGTGTGCTCATGAAGGGGTCGAGCTACGAGCAGGCGGTCGAGGGCAACATCACCTCGCTCGAGCTTCTGCAGCCGGACGTCCTCAAGGAGCGCTGGGCACAGCTGCGTGACGAATCACCGAAGCGCTTCTACGTGAAAGGACCCAAAGAGGCCCTTTTCGTGCGAGATCAATTCTTGAAAGAGTGTGGCTGGAAAGTCGGCGGCACGCAGGCCTATCGTCTCCGCAACCCTCTCTCTGCCATGGGCCATCGTGTGTTCTTTGTTCCAGTTCCTGGGGCGAACCAAGCACAAATCCGAATTGGCCGGTACTTGCCCGCAGCCGAAGCGCTGGATCCGGATGAGCGCTTGAGCTTTGCGAGTGACTACCTCGGTGGCGGTTTTACGGCACAGTTGATCCAGGAGATTCGTGTGAAGCGAGGCCTGACCTATTCCGTGGGGAGCTACGTAAGCCTCCAGGCGGAGTATGGTCGTGCGGGGATCAGCACCTTCTCGAAGAATGAGACCGTGGTCGAGACGATCAAAGTCATCCGCGACATTCTTAAGACGAACGCCAATCCTGCGAACATCAAGCCCGAGGCCATTGAGCACATGAAAAACTACGTCATCGGACACTATCCGTTCAGCTTCGAAGGCTCGGATAGCTTCCTCATGCAGCTTGCTATGCTCGACCACGTCGACGAGCCAATGGAAAAGCTCTATCTTTTCCCAGAGCGCATTCAGAAGCTCGGGGCACGTGAGATCGCAGATGCGATCGTGAAATTATTCACCTGGGATGAACTCGTGCTCGTGGTTGTCGGCGATCCGTCGCTCGAAGTGCCGCTGCGAGAGCTGCGGCCGGTTCAGATTGTGAAGCCTGACTCCCTTCTGTAGACCCCATAAAACTAAAAGGGCCCGGTTCAGGGCCCTTTTTTTATTCACTTAACCAGCGCTACATTCGGAGTTGAGTTGAGCTCCAGGGTAGATGACGAGGTTGCCGGCCACCAG
>JBKHVY010000158.1:0-5954 GCA_046569805.1 Bacteriovoracia bacterium
ACGCCTCCTGGGCGAAGAGTTCCAATGAACTTAACATAACCGCCATCAACTCCAACAGTTGTATTCAAAGCAGCTCTTAGCTCCGTCGAAACATTCGAATTAAGAGAAATAAAACGATTTATATGAGATGTTGCTGCGCCAGAACTTACAACTGAAATTCCTGACTGAGCCCCAATCGAGATTGTCGCTGGTACAGGCTGAGCAACAAGATCCGTTATACCAAGAGTAACGGTCTCAGTAGTGACCGCCAAAACAGCGTCATCACCAAGAGCAGCAACCTCTGCATCGTCTAATCCTGAAAGCGTCAAAATCAATTGCGATGCTTTTTCTGGAGCAGGAGAAACTTCCGAAAGAAATATCTTCTCACCACAAGCTCCACGACCAATTTCTAATCCCTTTAACTTAAAGAAAAGTGACTCCCCAATAACACAGGGGAAGTTACCGCGATTTGAAGTAACCTCAGTTTTCGTAGGTGATGTGGCATCACCAAACAGAACATCAATGCCGTTAACGGGAGCATCAATAAATTGAGCTGTAACAGTTGATGAACTTCCACCACCGCCGCCTCCGCCTCCACCGCCACAAGCAGCGCTGAGGACTGCCAATGAAAGAACTGCCAACTTACCAAAGTGCTTCATTCGATCTCCTTCCTTGAGAAACATGAATAGGGATGATCTGATTATAAATGAAATGTAATTTAACTCAAGACAAGACTTAGCCATTTCAACCTCACACACGTAACGAAGATCTGTGAAATGAACTTAATCTCTCGAAAACACAGAATAGACCGAGTAATTCTATCGCCAATCTTGGGCCAAAATTAAGTCTGCTAAAAATCTAAGATTTTTGAAATTACCTACTAGCGTTTTTTGAAAAAGGAGCAGTTCACGAACTGTGATCACCGCTCCCAACTAAACCGCTCGTTCAGCCAGAGGCGGCGCTGCTCTTCGGAGATGATCCGGCCCCACTTTATCTTCCGAAGAATTGAACGAATGTGCGAGCGAAACGGTTCCGCCACGATAAAACTACTGAAGACATTGGAGCATACGCGGAATCCACGGACGTAGCCGTGAATGAAGTTGGCGGTGCTCGCTGCGAGGATGTCGTTGCGATAGCGATTGCTACGGCGAGTGACACAAAGTGCGTACGAAAAAAGAACGCAAGAGTATGATAGTTTCAAAATGGCTTACCTAAAATGGGTTTAAAACTATCGTTCGACAGAGATTGATTTTAACGATTGAAACCTGCTATGAGACAGAAGCGATCGGACACTCTCCAAAAAACCTAGAGAAGAAAATTGTTTTTAGACCACACTCTCTTATTGGGACTCACGAGCTTGAGGTAGGACTTCGAGAGGTTGGTCGCGACGTCGCTCCACTTCACCTCCACTGCCCACTCTCCGGGCATGATGAAGTCGATCTCGCCGTCACTGTTCGAGTGGTAGCCGAAGCGGCGGTGGGACCGGGCGAGTTCGGTGTGGGCGACGAGTTCAGCGAGCTTCGGGTAGAGCAGTTCTTCTTTCTGTGTGACGCCACTGAGGTCGTGGGCAATCCAAAAAATAAGTGGGTCCGTGAAGTAGAACTTTCGATCCTTCTTGAGGCGATGGGCCTTCGTGTCGAGGTCGATCGCATGGAGCGTTCGAAGAGCAAAGCAAGACTCGAGGATGCTGATGTAGTCCTGGACCGTGTTGTGGGAGCCGATGGTTGTCTTCTTCGCAAGGGTCTGGAAACTCAGCGGCGTCGTCTGCGTTAGCGCGAGCTGGATCAGGAGCTCCTCCATCATCGCTTCGTTCTTCCCAAGTTTTACAATGTCACCCTTCAGCCAGCGGAGATACGTCTCTCGTGCTTTCACTGGTGTGCGAGCTTCGAGACCGGCTTCAGCGACGGCCGTCGGAAAGCCACCAACACGGAAGTACACTTCGAGCTCTTTCACACGATCTTCCCCGACCCAACCGGCTTCGAGCCGAGCTTCGTAGAATTCATCGAAGGACATCGGCAGAAGGTAGAATTCGCCTCCACCTCCGAATCGGCCCGGCATCTGATCCGCACCCTTCTTGAGGTCATGCGCATGCGAACCTGTGATCATGAGGATCGACGTCCAGCCAGAGTCGACGGCATACTTCACCGAACGGTCCCAGTCCTTCACGAAGCTCACCTCGTCGAGGAGGACGAGCTTACAGTGAGAAACGCTTCTTAGGATCTCCGTGAGTTCCCGATGGTCGGTGATGTTCTCACAGCTCAAGTAAAAGCACGGGTGATCTTTGGCATATTCGGAGAGAACTGTCTTGAGCCAAGAGGTCTTACCGATCTGGCGTGGACCGCGAATAACATAAAGACCGTTGTCTTTGGGTATGAAGGGAAACTGGCGCCGAAAGGGCATCTGATTCATCTTTTTAAGATGATAGTCCTCGTTTTCCCACCCCGAAATTTCCCAGTATTTCTCCATACATAGGTATTGTATCATTTTTTGGTCAGTGCCGCCACGGTTTTTGGTCAATGCCTTTCCGCTTTTTGGTCACCGCTCCCAACTAAACCGCTCATTTAGCCACAAGCGCCGCTGTTCTTCGGAGATGATCCGGCCCCACTTCATCTTCTGAAGGACGGCGCGGATGCGAGAGTGAGCGAAGCGCGTGAGCTGGCGGTTCTTGTACGAGATGTAGTAGCGCTTGGGCGACGGGAGCAACATGGCAAGGAAGGCGGCTTCGCGGGGGTTGAGCGCCGAGGGGTGCTTGCGGAAGTAGTGGTAGCTCGCGTTGCGGATGCCGTAGATCTTGGGGCCGAACTCGACGATGTTGAAGTACACCTCGAGGATCCGGCGCTTCTGTACCACTTTCTCCATCTTCCGCGTGAGGATGATCTCGTGGATCTTCCGGATGATGCTTCGGCTCGACGACAGGAAGACGTTCTTCACCACCTGCTGCGAGATCGTACTCGCGCCGCGTACGAGCCGGCGCTCCTTCACGCTCTCGTCGATGGCTTTTTTGAGCTCTTCGAAGTCTACGCCCTGATGCGAGTAGAAGCCCCAGTCCTCGGACAGGATGATCGCCCACTTGCCGTAGCTCGAGATCTGGTTCAGCGTCACCCAGTAGCTGGGCTTCTTTGGTTTAAGCTCGTAGTCTGCGGAGTCGGTGATGTCTTTTGGGATGATGACGTGCGGATACTCGGTGGTCAGCCGCGAGACGTCGTCGGAGAAGTACATGTAGATCGGCGAAAGGATGACGAGAACGAGGGCGATGACCCCGAGCTTGAGGAGCCGCTTCTTCAGGGGCCGGGCTTTCTTCTTTCTCACCATAGTCCGTGAATTTACAACATTCTAAGCGCTTAGGGGAGAACTCAAGAGAAATAATCAGGTGTCCGAAAAGAAGCCTGTGAAAATACCTATCGGGCTCCTGTGCACCCTCATCGCTGCAGGCTGTAATCAATTCCGTCCGCTCCAGGGTCTAAACGACATCCGTCCCGGGGCGACTACGCTCAACGAGGCGCTGCAGATCCTCGAAAATCCGGTGCGCGTGACCAGCGTCCATGACCGCCCGAGCGCGCAGATCTATCACTGGGAGGAGTTCTCGCTCCAGTCCGAGAACAAGCTCGTGACCGCGGTCTTCCGCCCACCGACGGGGGAGGAGAAGAGCTTCCTGTACTGGCGCCACGCCTACCGAACCGTTCCCCATGATCTCAAGAAACTTGCCGATCAGAATCTCTGGCAACTCACCGTCCCTGCCGAGGCCTCGCCGTGATCTACGACGAAGACCTCGACCAAGTCACGAAGGTCGTTCGCTGTGAAGCACCATAATCTCGTTCCGCTCGCGTTTTTTGCCGTCGTCGCGACTCTGGGACTCATGTTCCAGCTCGAGAAGCATCCCGCAAAGCGGGTGACCTCGTGGCAGAGTCAGCGGTGGCAGATTCCGGAGTCGCAAGGCGAGCGTGCTCCGGCGTCCGGTGAAACGTGTCAGACGGTGAAGCCCACGGTTGCGGATCTTTTGCGCGAGAACAAGCGGCTGGATCACATCCAAGAGCACCCGATGAAGGGCTTCAAGCTCCATTGGGACCTCTCGAAGATGAGCTTCGCCCAAGCGAAGTTCTTCGCGAGCTTCCCGTTCACGCGTCACCTCGCACAGCTGGAGGTGCTCAAGGGCTGCCAAGGGGTGCCGTGCCTCTACAACAAACTCATCCAAGATCCGAGCGGCGAGTATGGTCTCCTCGCCTGGAACTTTTATCTTAAGACCGGCATCGTCGTGTACGGTCTCGAGAAGCATGCCCTCGAACAGCTGTGGAGCTTGAGCACGCAGCTGCCACCGGAGTTTCTCCACCAGTCGCAACTCGCGCAGATTGAGGTGAGTGATCTGCCCGAGGGCCAGTGCTACGCGCTCGAAGCGAGTGTGCTTAAGATGTCCCAGGCCTGCGTGAAGGCAGAGCTCGGAGACAAGCTGGTGCAACGGAACCTCGTCAGTGCCATAGCCTATCCCTTCGTCGAGAGCTGGTTCACGCCGAAGAGCTTCGCTGAGTACGCCTGGAGCGGAAAGTCGTTCTCGCAAGCGAAACTCGATAACCGCTCCATCGCGGAAGCGGTCGGAAGCTACATCGTGGATCATCAGACCCACGAGGAACTCAAACCGGTCTTGGCACAGAATCTCTTCAAGCGCGACTGGTCGCTCCAGGGCGAGATGCACCGGATGTTCAAGAAAGACCAGTGGGTCTGGCGCGACATTAAGCAGCGCCACCTGCGTGACTGCGTTGATCTGCATCGCCAGGCCCTGGTCGCTCCGACCCAGGCGCGCGGGATCGCGGCCCTCGCCGAACCGCACCCGCTCGCGCAGTGCTTGCGCAGCACCGCCGTTAATGAGTTCCTTAAAGCACGCCGAGCGTGGATCTTAAACGAGAACCCACGAAACTGCGAATGGGTGCAACCGCTCGAGAGCGGCGACGTTCCCGTCGACGCGTACATCAGTCACTGGGAAAAACTCGTGCACAAGGACATCGACCAGCTCGAGTGGCGCCTGCGGGCCGAGGGCCCGGAGTGGCTAGCCGAGTACCAGAAGAAGGAAGCCACGCTCTCAAAATTCGATCCCACCTGGGTGTACTTCGAGTGCCATGAAGCGCCGAACGCCAAGGGCTGCTACGAGCAGGGCCTCTCCTCGCTCGTTCGTGCTCCCGCGGCTACGCAAAGCGAGTGGCTCTCCGAGTATCCCTTCGAAGCACTAGAAGAGCGCGTGCATGAGGACGTGGGACTTAAGCGCCAATGGCTTCTGTCTCAGCTCACCGCCGGCGCTGAGAAGGCGTGGAGCAAGTGCTGGTCTCAGGGGCCAAACGACCTCGTGAAACTCTCCCGCCCCCTCACGTGGGTGAGTCCGGGTGCGACGTTCGTCGATGGCAAGTTCATCGCCTGCCTCGAAACTTCCTCAGAAAAACTCGTCGACCAGCTCCTCGTGCGCGACACACCGGAGACGCGCTACTGGCGCACGGAGCTTAGGCTTCCGCTTCGCCAGTGGTGGAAGGAGCGCCTTGATCGCGAGGCCCGCACAGAAGCGCAGTGGCTCAAACAGAAGTACTCCGAGTTTAAGCTTTCGCTCAAAGCGGATCTCCGCCAACAGATCTCGAAGGGCCTGGGCTTCAGTCCGAAGGTAGAGTGTCAGAAGCGCTTAACCTACCACTACCCCACCCGGCTGTTTTTTCATACGCCTCAGGAGCTCAACCGGACGCTCGGAAGTGAGCTCTGTCAGGAGGTCCTCAAGGGCCAGGACTTGAAAGAGCTTCTCACCCAACATCGCCAGGAGCGCTGGAAGGCGTTTGGCCCGACCCTAAAGCACACCATGCTCGAGCGTACGACGAAACTCTGCCGTGGGCGCACAGTCGCCCAAGCCTCGGAGCTCGATCCCGTGAAGGGCTGCGTGCGCGAACAGTTCGATCTCTTCTGGCCCGAGGTGGTCGGGACGGTCGCCGCCCAGCACGCGCTTCCGG
>JBKHVY010000159.1:0-5934 GCA_046569805.1 Bacteriovoracia bacterium
TACATAGCTTTATGACCTTGAAAAGACGAGATAACGCATTTAACAAAGAATAATGCAAGTTCTTGAAAAGTCGAAGTAATACAGGCATACTCGCCTCTTAAGAAATTTATCCAAGGACACTCCCGTGAGACGTAAAAGAGAACGCGTAACCTACGACTATGAATGCTCACTAACTGGTGAAGCTTTCGTGCGAACAGAAAAGGCGCAGCACCCGAAGGAACTTCTTTCGGTCAAGGCCTGGTACGAGATGAATCCCGACAAAGATGACCGTCCAGCGGTGATCAAGAAGAAGCTTGGTTTCTTGAAAGAAGAGACTGTCGAAGAAAAGAAATAATTCTCTCTTAGGAGTTGAAGCATGGATGTTCGTCCCGTCATCATTATCGGCACTGGCCCCGCAGGCCTCACGGCGGCCCTGTACACTGGTCGCGCGATGATGCGCCCCCTGGTCCTCGAAGGCCACGAGCCCGGCGGCCAGCTCACACTCACCACTGAAGTCGAAAACTTCCCCGGTTTCCCGGAAGGTGTCATGGGCCCTGAGCTCATGGCGAACATGAAGAAGCAAGCCGCGCGCTTCGGTGCCGAATTTCTTTCGGTCAATTGCTCGGACGTTGATCTCTCGAAGCGTCCCTATAAAGTTACGACTGAAAAAGGTGACACGTTTTTTGCAGAGACTGTGATCATCTCCACCGGTGCATCGGCGAAGTGGATGGGGCTTCCGAAAGAGAAGCAACTCTCCGGCCGCGGCGTTTCAACTTGTGCCACTTGCGATGGTTTCTTCTATCGCAACAAGATCGTCCACGTCGTGGGTGGTGGCGATACGGCCATGGAAGATGCGACCTTCCTTACGAAGTTCGCCACGAAGGTCTACATCGTCCACCGGCGCGACACACTCCGGGCCTCGAAGCCGATGCAAGATCGTGCCATGAAGAACCCGAAGATCGAGTTCCTCTGGAACAGTGAAGTGGTCGAGATCCTCGACGACCAGAGCGGTGTCACCGGCATTAAAGTGAAGAACCTCCAGACCGGCGCCGTCGAAGAACGCAAGACTGACGGTCTCTTCTACGCCATCGGCCACACGCCAAACACGAGCTTTCTGAAGGGCCAGATCACGACCGACGAACACGGTTTCATCAAAACCCACGACGGACCAGAGACAAACGTTCCGGGTGTGTTCGCCTGCGGCGATGTGCAGGACTCCTACTACCGCCAGGCCATTACAGCTGCGGGCTCAGGATGCCAGGCCGCCATTAAGGCCGAGCGCTGGATCGAAAACAACGGCGGCCACTAGGCCCGTACCTCAGACTGAATCTTCGAAAAGGGATACTTCGGTATCCCTTTTTTTATTTCTTCCTGAGAAAATCGTGCGCCTTCTGAATCAAGATGTAGTTCTCATGGACCCGCTTCTCAAGGCGCTTCTTGGTCTTGGCGTCGAACGCGCTTAGCTGAAAGCGATCCGGGTGCATGTCCTTCGAGCGCGCGCGGTAGGCGCTTTTGATCTCATCGAGTGAGGCCTCAGGTTTAAGGCCAAGGATTCGCAGGTAATAGGTCCGCTCCGGTTCCGTCGGCAAGCGCTGCGGATCGAAGAGATACGCTCGCTTCATGACTTTGCGTTTTTCAAGCTCCACCGGATCCGTGGTGTCATCGAGCTGGGGCTTTGCCTCTTCGTTCTCCGCGGGTCTAAAGTCTCGCGGGGCCATCGCACGACCACTGGGTTTGGGCCTCCCCCCGCGCAGAAGAAGTTCTTCCTGATCAATCAGCTCATCCAGCGTGGGGTCGGGCTTCTTGCGACCAAAGAGATAGTGCTCAAACCACGCAAAAGCAGACTTCGCCAGCAGGGCCCCGACGATCACAAGCCCAAGGCTCAGGGCCGCGTAAATGAGAAGTTGCTTCTTATCCATACGAATATCCTAACCGATGATTGTTGTTCCGGCGACTTAACTCAAACCATCGGGGCGAAAGCCTGACGGCAACGCTTTCCCCTTTGACGAGGCTTCTTGGAGTTTGAAACAATCTTCAGCAAGACGGAACCTATGGATTGGGTTTGGTCACAGACACGAGCTTACCAAGGATGGAAGGCCTATGTTTCAGCTATTCAACTACTCGACTCTCACCTCTCGCTTGGACAAAGCTACGCGCACCTTGCACGTCACTTTAAACCGAGCGGAACGCGGGAACGCGCTCCACCAGGAGATGCTCTTTGAGCTCGAGTCTCTCCTCGCCTGGTGCACGGCCCGAGTTGAAATCAGCTCCATCTACATCGACTCATCGACGGCGGTGTTCTCTCCCGGCGTCGAGAGCGATCGCCTCTCGCAGACCTCCGCGCAGCAGCTCGAGAAGCTCTCGGCCCGCCTCCACAAAATTATTTTCGCTCTAATGCAGATGCCACAAACCGTCGTCGTGGATCTGCGCGACGGCGCCGCCAACTGGGCCATGGAGCTCGCCCTCGGCGCGGACATCCGCATCTGCTCGGTGAACGCGCAGTTGAAGTTCGACCACGCACGCCTGGGCCTCGTCCCCGCGGCTGGCGGAATGACTTTCCTCACACACCTCATTGGTGCAAGCTTCGCGCGCCAGTGGCTTGCGACCGGAGCTCCGGTGCCGCTCGAGCAAGCCCGGGCTTCTGGGCTCATCCATAGCACCTACGATTCCAGCACTCGTTCCGACGAAGTCCAGCGCCTTCTCACGCAGATCTATTCCGTCGCACCAGTGCAACGAATACAGACAAAACTTGGGCTGTTCGAAGCCCAGCGTGCGCAGATCGAAGCCTCGCTTGTGGCGGATCTCAAGATCGCAAAAGCCGCGCGCGTGTCGGAGGACTGGAAGGGCCGCGAGACGCCAGCGAACGTCAGCGAATTCA
Organism: Bacteriovoracia bacterium; assembly: GCA_046569805.1. Taxonomy (GTDB): domain Bacteria; phylum Bdellovibrionota; class Bacteriovoracia; order Bacteriovoracales; family Bacteriovoracaceae; genus UBA6144. The sequence goes on from JBKHVY010000159.1 coordinate 2,858, forward strand.
TGCCGGCGAAGAGCATGTCGTACTCCGTGAAACTGAGCTTAGTGAAAGACGAGCCGACGGCGAGGCCCGAGCTCGATCACTGACCCTGGGCCTTCGACGGTTTCTCCGAGCTACGCTGGCGTGCCGAGACGTCTTTGGCCTCTCGGCTCGAGTCGTCGACCACGGCGCTGCCCTGGCAGAGGTCCTGGAACTTCCCCTGCGCCAGTGAGCCCGGGAGCGCCTTCTTGAAGTTCGACCAGCGACTGAAAAAGCCCTTCTCGAGCAGGGCTCCGCCGGGACAGAACTCCCGCTCCACCATCATGCGCGTGAGGATCTCGCGCAGGCCCTCGAACTTTTCTTTCTTGTCCGTGAGTTGGCAGTCTTCACTGATCTCAGACTGCATCGCCTCGAGGAACTCCCGGCGCGGGTCCGGCTTCGACGAGAACGTGATCATCGGTCCGTACTTGATCGCCAGTACCAAATCCTCGGCCCAGTTATCGATGTCGGCGCTCACCTCGATGCCGGGCCACCAGCCGAGCTGGCCCGTGGGCGTGACGTAGGGCTGGCCCCCGACGCGCTCTTTGTAGCCGTCGCGCTCGTTAATGCGACTCGCTTCGGCTTCGTACAAAGGCCAGCAGCCCTCGGCACTGACCTGGGTCGAAACGAGTATCGTGATCAAAAAGAAAAGGGTCTTCATGCGACCCCTATCGGACGAAGTGGGCTAGAACTTGAGCGCGCCCGTCGGCATTATTTTCAGGCGATAGCCAAGGAAAAAGCCTCCGCCCCCGGCCCCGCACAGCTTTAGGGCAAACTCGTTTGAGCGCAGTCCCGCTTCCCAGACTTCGCGGACCGCTGCCGGAATCATCTCTCGAAAGGCGGAGAGTTCGAGTTCCGACAAGGCCCGCATGGTGTGACCCATCAGCGCCTCGTCCAGGTGCTCGTAGCAGTCGATGGCTTCGCTCACGAGAGCGGTCAGATGCTCCATCGTGGCCTGGTACTCCGGGTCTTCCGTTTTCTTCTTATACAGAGCAACCAGTGGCGCGGAGATGCGCGCGATGTTCGAATCCCACAGAAACCAGCGCTCGAGCCCCTTCCAGGCCTCGACCGGCATAGCACCTAAGACCGGTCCTTGCGTCCCCTGCAACAGAAGCGGCTTCCCGACCCACGAGACGAGCGGATCAACCCCGGAACTCTGACCGTGGTAGCAGGCCTCAAGTCCTGCGAGACGCTTCTGCATCACATCGAGCGATGGATCACTCGGAGGCCCATAGCTGTGCATGATCGCTGCGACCAGTGCGCCGGAGCTTCCGAGGCCTTTGCCCTGAGGAATCGTCGAATGGAATCCATAACCTTGTTCGAGGTCATTCCGCAGGCGCTCGAGATCAAGCCCCAGCTCCGGGTTACCTGCGATGAAGCGCAAGAGCGGGTTCCAGTCAAAGCTCGGGGCCCCTGGGCCCCAGTGGCCTTTGAACGCATCGTAAGGAATCGCCAGCGCGGCACCCCCGCGAATGACGGTGTACTCACCGAAGAGCAGAACCTTCGAGGAGAAAGACTTCATTACCTTGGTCCCGCGCCGAGCTGGTCCCATATCACACCCGCCCCCTGCTCTGTGTGGCGCAGGAGCTCATGGCGCACAAAGGCTTCAACTTTTGCGTGAGCCTCGTCCGGGTAGATTAAGTGCATGTTCGGGCCCGCGTCGATGGTGAAGTAGACGGGCACTCCGCTCTCGCGGCGGAACAGACGGACAAGACGAATGATCTCGAGGGAGCCGGGTTCGAGCAAAATATAACCTGGCCGGCTGGTCATCATGAGAGCATGCAAAGAAAGAGCATCGGCTTCCATGATCTCACCGGCCCGCTCCCAATCACCTGTCTTGAGAGCGGCAAGCGTGGCGGTGTAGTGCTCCTGTGCTTCGACGACACGCGCGGCCGCATAGGGATGCGCGCTCATTTGGGTGTGTCCCTGACGCGAGGACACTTCCTTCTCTTTCGATGACACGATCAGGATCGCGTCGCGAGTGTGGAGAAAACTTTCGTGCACGTCAGTCACTTGCGTCGCAAACTCGTCGGAGGATCCGGCCAGTTCAGGAGATGCACCCCAACTCACAAAACCACCGAAGAGTGAGCGGCAGGCAGAGCCAGACCCTAAGCGCGCGAGGTTGCCAACGCCGGGAAGGTCGAGCTCGGAGTTCGAGTTCTTCGCCAGAAGGCCTCCGAGCAGGAGTGCCAGGGCCGCCTGGGAAGATGCACTGGAAGCGATGCCTGAGGAATGCGGGAAGGTGTTTTCACTGCGAATGGAATAGCTAAACCGGGCAAGCGTAGGCAGCTCCGTCGAGAGACTCGTCAGGTACTTTTTTATCTTCTCGGCGAAGGCCGGCTGCTCGGCGCCTTCGAACACAAGCTGCACCGACAGCTCACTGGCCGGAGTAGCAACGAGGTCGGTGTGCGTGCGGCACTTATCGAGCGTGAGACTTACCGAGGGATTGGCCGGCAGCTGGTGGCCTTTCTTCCCCCAGTACTTGACCCAGGCGATGTTCGCCGGTGCCGAAGCCTTGCCGCGGAACTCTTCCTGCGCGCGGGCTTCGCGCCATGCCTTAGGAAACATAGTTCACGTCCGGAGAAGGAGCACAAATGATCTCGTCATAGGCGATGATGGTACTGAGGCCCTTGCCCTGGAAGTACTCCCGAGTCTCGTCCGCCGTCCGCGATGAGGTCACCAGAGCGAAGTCACCGCCCCAGGCCCCCAGAGACTTCACGGCACCCCAGTAGTCGCTGAAGAGTTCTTGCTTAATGGTCGGCGTTTTGAGCGCATGGGATACAATGGTTTCGTGCTCGTTCATGACTCTTTCCAAGTGGCGCAGATCCTGGGCGACGGTCATCTCACGGGTAAGTGAGGTGATCAGATCGACTGGAGCACGGCGCTCATCGGGCGTGAGACTCTTGAATTCCTGGATCGCTTGGCGCGTGTCGCGCTTCGTGCCAAGGTACACCAGGAAGAGCTGCTCGCGACACTGAGGCATGAAGGCAACGGGCTGCCACTTCGGGAGCTTGTCGACGAGCTGGTAATGGATCGGCCCCATGGACTGAGCGCAGGCGATG
>JBKHVY010000160.1:0-5918 GCA_046569805.1 Bacteriovoracia bacterium
GACGACTCTTGTTCGTCGCGACGAAAACATCGAAGTCAAAGCTATCCAGCGTTCTGCGATTAAGAAAATCGCCGAAATGCTCGGTGGAGCAACGACCGAAGACAAGCTCATCTCTGAAGACGGCTCGACTGAGCTCCTGAAGAAAGGTGCTAAGATCACCGAGGAAGTCCTCTACGGCATTCCTTTCGAACTGATCGGTTACTTGCCCCTTAAGGCTGACCTCGAAGAGCGTCTGTCTGAGTACTTTGCAGACATCCGCAACCGGATCAACCGTGTTCGCTCTAAGGCGAACGAGCAGATCGCAAAGCTTCACAAGGGTGACGAGCTCCCACCAGGTGTCATCAAGAAGGTTGTGGTTTACATCGCCATCAAGAGAAAGCTCCAGGCCGGTGATAAAATGGCAGGGCGCCACGGTAACAAAGGTGTTATCTCACGCGTTCTCCCACTCGAAGACATGCCTTACATGGCCGACGGTCAGCCGGTTGAAATCGTCTTGAACCCTCTGGGTGTTCCAAGTCGTATGAACATCGGACAGCTCCTCGAGTTGCACCTCGGCTGGGCAGGTCGCGGTCTGGGCGAGAAGATCTCTGGTCTCCTCGAGCAGAAGCAAGACCTCGCACGCCTGAAGGACCTCCTCAGCAAGATCTATAAGTCTTCTGAAGCAGACGCTTGGCTCAAGAAAGCGAAGGACGAAGACGTCATTCGCCTGGGCGAGCAGCTTCAGACTGGCGTTCGTTTCTCAAGCCCCGTGTTCGACGGTGCGACAGAAGAGGACATCGAAGAAATGCTCGACCTCGCAGACCTCGACCGCAGTGGTAAGACCACTCTGTTCGACGGCATCACAGGCGAAGCGTTCTCCGAAGAAGTCACTGTAGGATCGATGTATATGCTGAAGCTTCACCACTTGGTGGACGAGAAGATTCACGCCCGCTCGACTGGCCCGTACTCTCTTGTGACTCAGCAGCCGCTGGGTGGTAAGGCACAGTTCGGTGGTCAGCGTCTCGGAGAAATGGAAGTCTGGGCACTCGAAGCTTACGGTGCCGCTTACTCGCTCCAAGAGTTCTTGACCGTGAAGTCGGATGACGTCGTCGGCCGTACTCGTATGTATGAGTCCATCGTGAAAGGTGAGCAAGTACTTGAACCAGGTCTCCCAGAGTCCTTTAACGTCTTGATCCGCGAGCTTCAGGCTCTCGCTCTCGACGTGAAGCTCGAAGAACCTAACCAAGAAACCATTCTTTAAGATACTGAGGGGTTAAGTCACATGAAAGACTTGCTAAACTTTTTTGATAAGCCGAAAGATCCAGTCAGTGTACAAGCCATTTCGATTAAGATGGCGAGTCCTGACACAATCCGCGAATGGTCCTTTGGTGAAGTAAAGAAACCAGAAACGATTAACTACCGTACGTTCAAGCCAGAGCGTGACGGTCTCTTCTGTGCCAAGATCTTCGGGCCGATCAAAGACTACGAATGTATCTGCGGCAAGTATAAGCGCATGAAGCACCGGGGCGTGGTCTGTGAGAAATGTGGCGTCGAAGTCACACTCTCAAAGGTTCGCCGTGAGCGCTGTGGCCATATCGAGCTCGCGACTCCGGTTGCACACATCTGGTTCTTGCGTTCTCTTCCTAGCCGTATCGGCGCGCTCCTAGATTTTTCTCTGAAAGACCTCGAGCGCATTCTTTATAACGAAGCCTACATCGTTCTCCAGTCGTCTACTGACGGTCAAGAAGGTGGATTGCCAGTGGGTTCAATTCTCACGGAGCAAAAGTTTTTCGAACTTAAGCAAGCCGGGATTGATTTCAAGGCCGGCATGGGCGGCGAGATCGTTAAAGAGCTCCTCTCCAAGGTTGACCTCGATATCCTCAACAAGGAACTTCGCCGCGGCCTCAAAGACGCCACGACGGATCTTTCTCGTGCCAAGATCATTAAGCGCCTCAAGGTTGTTGAATCTCTCCTGAAGAGCTCCAACAAGCCCGACTGGTTCATGATGGACGTTATTCCCGTCCTTCCGCCTGATCTTCGTCCGCTTGTTCCACTGGAAGCTGGTCGCTTCGCGACGTCAGACTTGAACGACCTCTACCGTCGTGTGATCAACCGTAACAACCGTTTGAAGCGCCTCAAGGAATTGAACGCGCCAGAAATCATCATCCGCAACGAAAAGCGCATGCTTCAGGAAGCGGTAGATGCTCTCTTCGATAACGGTCGCCGCGGTAAAGTCTTCACCGGTGCTAACAAGCGTCCATTGCGTTCGCTTTCAGACATGTTGAAAGGTAAGCAGGGCCGTTTCCGCCAAAACCTTCTCGGTAAGCGAGTCGACTACTCAGGTCGTTCGGTTATCGTGGTTGGTCCAAACTTGAAACTTCACCAATGTGGTCTTCCAAAGCTTATGGCATTGGAACTTTTCAAGCCGTTCATCTACAACAAATTGATCGAGAAAGGTCACTGCACCACGATCAAAGTTGCTAAGAAGATGGTTGATCAGCAGCGCCAGGAAGTCTGGGATATCTTGGAAGAAGTTGTTCAAGAGCATCCAGTTCTTCTCAACCGTGCTCCAACTCTTCACCGTTTAGGTATCCAAGCGTTCGAACCAGTGTTGATCGAAGGTAAGGCTATCCAGCTTCACCCATTGGTCTGTACTGCCTTCAACGCCGACTTCGACGGTGACCAGATGGCAGTTCACGTTCCTCTTTCACTCGAAGCTCAAATTGAAGCTCGCGTGTTGGTGATGTCGACGAACAACATCCTCTCTCCAAAAGACGGAACTCCGATCATCGTTCCTTCTCAAGATATCGTCTTGGGTATGTACTACATGACTCGTATCCGTCCGTTCGCTCGTGGCCACGGAAAAGTGTTCTCTTCGAAAGAAGAAGCTCAGTTCGCGTACCACACAGGAAACCTTCACCTTCAGGCCCCAATCACGATCCGTGTTGATGGCAAGTTGATTGAAACAACTGTGGGCCGTACTTTCGTTTATAACATCATTCCTAAGTGTCTCGATTACTCAGACATCAACAAGATTCTGAACAAAAAAGAGCTCGCTCTCTTGATCGACAAGGCATACCGAAAGGGTTCAGAGAAGGACACCGTTCTTCTTGCGGACTCGATCATGAAGATGGGTTACGAGTACGCTACTAAAGCTGGTATCTCGATCAACGTTAAAGACATGGTGATCCCAAAGGAAAAGCCTGCAATTATCGCTACAGCTCAGGGCGAAGTTGAGAAGATCACAAACGAATATAACGAAGGTTCAATCACGAACGGCGAGCGCTATAACAAGATCGTCGACGTGTGGGCCCAGACCAACGAAAAACTCTCAAAAGTTTTGATCGAAGGTCTCTCGAAGCAAGAATTCGTGTCTGAAAACGGAAAAGAGAAAACGAAAGCTCCATCGTTCAACGCGATCTTTATGATGGCGGACTCTGGTGCCCGAGGTTCAAACGTTCAGATTCGTCAGTTGGCCGGTATGCGTGGTTTGATGGCGAAGCCGTCTGGTGAAATCATCGAGACCCCGATTACTTCAAACTTCCGTGAAGGCTTGACCGTTCTTCAGTACTTCGCTTCATCGCACGGTGCTCGTAAGGGTCTCGCCGATACAGCTCTAAAGACAGCAAACTCTGGTTACCTCACTCGTCGTCTCGTCGACGTTGCTCAAGACGGAATTATCCGTTCTGTCGACTGTGGAACCGACGACGGTATCATGCAAACTTCACGCATCGAAGCTGGTGAGATCGTTGAGCACGTCGCAAATCGTGTTCTTGGTCGCGTAGCTCTTGATGACGTTAAGGGTAAGGATGGTGCGGTTATCTTTAAGCGCAACCACCTCTTCGTTGAAAAAGATGTCCAGCAGCTCATGGACCAGGAAGTCGACCAAATTAAGGTCCGTTCGGTCCTGACATGTAAAGAGAAGCATGGCTTCTGTTCACTCTGTTTCGGTCGTGACCTTGCACGCGGTAAGATGGTTTCTGACGGCGAAGCTGTTGGTATCATTGCGGCTCAGTCAATCGGTGAACCTGGAACTCAGCTCACAATGCGTACCTTCCACATCGGTGGTACAGCTACAGCGGGTGCTCAGGTTAACAAGACTGAAGCTAAGACGGCTGGTGTCGTCCACTTCGATAACGTCAAAGTCTTCTCTCGTGCTGATGGCCTTAACATCATCATGAACAAGACTGGTGAGATCGTTATTAAGACGACTGCGGGCGTTGAAAAAGAACGTTACCCAGCGGTTTACGGTGCATCGATCTTCTTCAAAGACGGTCAGTCGATTAACGTCGGTGACAAGATCCTCGAATGGGATCCGTTTGCAATGCCGATTATCTGTGACGTCGCTGGTACCGTTAAGTACGAAGACCTCGTTCTCGGTGCAACGTTCACTGAAATCGTTGACTCCGTAACCGGTCTCTCTCACCGAGTCGTGATTGAAGCAAAAGCTAAAGAAGATATTTCTAAGCAGCCGCGAATCATCATTTGCGACGAAGCAGGAAATCCGATCACGATCCCCGGAACGAAGCGTATCGCCTCTTACGGTCTCCCCGTCGGTGCGAACGTCGTTGTTAACCCAGGTGACAAGATCGATGGTGGTATCGTTATCGCGAAGGTTCAGCGTGAATCGACGAAGACAAAAGACATCACCGGTGGTCTCCCACGCGTTGCGGAGTTGTTCGAAGCTCGTAAGCCGGGCAACAGCTCTCAGATCGCTGACATCGCTGGTACCGTCGAGTACGGACCAGAGGTTCGTGGTTCTCGTAAAATTATTGTTAAGCCTGAAGATGGCGGTGAGCCCGTTGTTTACACCATTCCTAAGGGTCGCTACGTCGTAGTCAACGAAGGTGACTACGTTCGTCCAGGTGACCAGATTATGGATGGCCCAACGAACCCACACGACATTCTCCGTGTGCTCGGAGATAAGGCCGTTGCTCGCTATATCGTTGATGAAATCCAAGAGGTTTACCGTCTCCAGGGTGTTAAAATCGACGATAAGCACATTGAAGTAATCGTGAGCCAAATGCTGAAGAAAGTTGAAATCACTGACCCAGGTGACTCGATCTTTGTTCAGGGTGACTCGGTAACGAAGCGGGAACTTGCTGAGGAGAATGAGCGTTTGATTGCTCAGGGCCTCCAGCCAGCAGAGTCCAAAGCCTTGTTACTTGGTATCACCAAGGCATCTTTGACCACTGAAAGCTTCTTGTCCGCAGCGTCATTCCAAGAGACGACGAAAGTTCTGACTCAGGCTACGCTTGAGGGTAAGAAAGACGTGTTGCTAGGTCTCAAGGAAAACGTTCTTATGGGTCGTTTGATTCCTGCAGGTACTGGCTTGCCGCGTTACGCAGGGTTCCAAGCGGAAATAGTGAAGGAAGAAAACCCCTTCATGATGAGTCTCTAAATAAACGGCTTGATAGAGGCCTGGGGGCCATGTTAGAACCCCAGGTCACTTCGCCAGAAAGATGTAAGGAGTAGGTAGCAATGCCAACAATTAATCAGCTTGTCCGCCAGGGCAGAACACAAACCCAGTACAGAACTAAAGCTCCTGCTTTAGAGAGCTGTCCTCAGCGTCGTGGTGTATGTACTCGCGTATACACAACCACACCTAAGAAACCAAACTCAGCTTTACGGAAAGTCTGTAAGGTGAAGCTCACTTCTGGTTACGAAGTCATTTCGTACATCGGCGGTGAAGGCCATAACTTGCAGGAACACAGTATCGTGCTCATCCGTGGCGGTCGTGTAAAAGACCTTCCAGGTGTTCGTTACCATACCGTACGTGGTGCTTTGGATGCTTCTGGAGTTGAAAAGCGCCGCAAGCGCCGTTCACTCTATGGCGCAAAGAAACCTAAGAAATAAGAGATTTGGAGTAGAAAATGAGCCGCAAGCACAAAGCAGAAACCCGTGAAGTTCTTCCAGACCCTAAGTTTGGAGACATCCTT
>JBKHVY010000161.1:0-5910 GCA_046569805.1 Bacteriovoracia bacterium
CCTGATGCGATGGCCACGAAGGGATCCGCCTTTGCCGCAGCATCGTCGAAGTCGGCACGAGTAACGATCGTTGAGTTCGGTATCGGCTCTGCCATGGCGGCTCTTGTGATGGAACTCCTCGCCGTCGTGGAGCCTCGTGCGGTTTTGTTCCTTGGCATGTGCGGAGGCACAAGAAACGACCTCAAGGTCGGAGATTTCATTCTTCCGATCGGATCGATTCGCTCCGAGAGTGTGTCGGAGCACTTCATGCCCTCGCAGGTTCCGGCACTTCCAACCTTTAAAATTCAGAAATTCGCCAGCCAAGTTCTCGTCGAGCATGGCCTCGACTACCGGACCGGTGTGGTCCATTCGACGGATCTCCGGTTCTGGGAGTTCGACGATACCTTCAAAGAGACTCTCTACGAGGAGCGCGCAATTGCCGTCGAGATGGAGACGGCTGCTCTATTTGTAACAGCCTTCGCAAGTAAGGTGAGCGTCGGCGCACTGTTGCTCGTGAGCGATATGCCGCTTCAGCGTGGCGGCATCAAGACGAAGAAAAGCGCAAACAGCGTTTTCAGAAATTACACAGATCTGCACATTGAACTCGGTATCGAGATCATGGCCGACATTGCAGAACGTGGCGAAGCGATACGACAATACAAGTGGTGATAACCAAGGATTTATGATGTTCAAGAAAGTTCTCGATTGGTTTTCAAATGATTTAGCCATTGACCTTGGTACCGCTAACACTTTGGTTTACGCGAAAGACCGCGGCATCATTGTCAACGAGCCATCGGTCGTTGCCGTTCACCAAGGTTTCCGCGGCGAACAGAAAGTCCTCGCCGTCGGTAAGGAAGCGAAGGAAATGCTTGGCCGGACGCCGGGATCGATCAAGGCCATCCGTCCGATGAAGGACGGGGTGATCGCGGACTTCGAAGTGACGCAAGCGATGCTTAAGTACTTCATCCAGAAGTCTCTCAACGGCTCGAAGCTGATTAAGCCTCGAATCATTATCTGTATCCCGTTTGGCATTACTCAGGTTGAAAAGCGTGCGGTGAAAGAATCTGCGGAGCAGGCTGGCGCCCGGGAAGTTTATTTGATCGAAGAGCCGATGGCGGCTGCGATCGGCGCGGGGCTCCCTATCACGGATCCGTCGGGCAACATGATCGTCGATATCGGTGGTGGTACCACGGAAGTCGCGGTGATTTCACTCGGTGGTATCGTCTACTCGAAGTCGGTGCGCGTGGCCGGCGACAAGTTCGATGAAGCAATCGTCAGCTACATCAAAAAGAAGTACTCACTTCTCATCGGTGAGCGTACCGCTGAAATGATTAAGATCTCTATTGGTAATGCCTACCCGTTTGATGATGAAGTTAAGACCTACGAAGTTAAGGGGCGCGACCTCATCGCTGGTGCACCGAAGACCATCGAAGTAACTTCCGACGAGATCCGTGAAGCGCTTGCGGATCCTATTTCGGAAGTCATCGAAGCCATTAAAATCTCACTTGAAAAGACTCCACCTGAACTTGCGGCAGATATCGTTGATAACGGTATTATCCTTGCCGGTGGCGGATCTATGCTCGCGAACCTCGACATCCTCATCAAGGAGAAGACTGGCCTTCCTGTGGCCCTTGCGGAAGACCCACTCACGTGTGTCGTCCGGGGCTGTGGCATGGCACTCGAGAGCATGAATCTTCTGCGCCAGGTAACGACACTGACCTGAGACGGGGAGATCGCATGACGACTTCGTCGCAGACAAGCTTTACTACTCTCTCGACGAGCGAGAAGAAGAGTAAGCTGCGACAGATCGCCTCGCAGAAATCCACCTGCACTCTTTGGATCAAAGGTCAGAAGGACCGCTCGACCTTCAAGGTGAAAGAGTACGACAAGGATCTGCAGCAGCTCGCGTTTCACCCAGAAGCGATGTTGCTCGTGGGGGGTGCAGAATTGCTCGGAAGCTTTGAACTGAACGGAGTGGATTTTTTCTTTAAGGCGAAAATTCTCTCCCAGACGAAAGATGCCCTGGTGCTTGATGCGGCAGGAGAGTTCTTTAAGTCTGAGCGCCGCCAGAATTTCCGACTCATGGCCTATCCGATCTACGATATCACCGCCGGCTTTAAGCTCACCGAGTCTTACGTTGGCGGGAAGGTCGTCGACATCCGGAATCGCTCTGGTCAGACAGGTCTCTTCCGAAGCTTCCTTAAGCTCGTAGACCCTAGCGCCAGTGACGGTCTCGGTGAAACGTTGCGCTTCAAGGTTCAAGATTTATCAGTCACCGGTTTGTCACTATTCGTCGGCGAAATCGAACTCCCGCATTTCAAGACCGGAGACGTTTTCGAGGCCCTCGAACTCAGCGTGCAGGGGGAGCTTATCGCAATCCCAAAAGCTCGGATCGTTTACGTCGTCGATCAGATTGGCCACGGAGAGAAGGGGGCCAAGAAGTATAAGATCGGTGTGCACTTCGAGAATTTGCCAATAGAGACCGACCAACGTCTGGCCGGAAAGATCAATGAACTCCTAAGGCAGATTGACTCGAACAACGAGTTCGAAGATTTCTTGAAATGAACTTACTCGCACTTGCTTGGCTCCTGTTTATCGTGGGCTGCGCAGCTCCAGGGCCAGCCATCGACCAAGCGGTCACCAGAAACAACGCGAAGACGTACGCTTACCGCGACGTCAGTGGAACTTTCGAGCTTTCGCGAGAAGTTCGGCTCGAAAAAGCAAAACTCGCCACGCGCGTTCAGATCTACAATTCGACGAGCTCTGGGGAGAAGCTCCTCGAGAAGACGTTTGCGATCTCCGCCATTGGATCCGTTCAGACTCGTGCCGGCAGGTCGCTTGCGATTCGTCCGGAGCACTCCCAGCACACGGTGTGGCTAGAAGGAAAAAAATACTTTAGCCAGCTCAAGCTCAACCCACGAACGAAGAAACTTGAGGCACTCCTGGAGAGTCCGGAGAGTCGCTGGAACGGACGAAAGGACATTGCCGTCCCGAAGGGGAGAGTTTTTTGCTTCTATAGCCAGCTGCCAGAGTGCCTCGTGGCCGGCAACATGCTCGCTCTCGCAAAGTCCTCTAAGGGGCCGCTGCGGTTTTTCGTTGTCTGGGATTCCTGGCCTTACCATCAAGAGCACTTTACGGGTCTCGGGCCTGCTGCTTTCGTACGTGCCTCGCTTTCGCTCGAGGGACGTCAGCAGGGTCACACGCGGTACATCGTCGAAATTAACGGTCAGCTGCTGAACCTTCATTTCTCAAAAGAGGGTTCATTTATTAGAATGTTTTGGACGACTCAAGGGATAAGCATCATGCCCCCTGGAGAAGTAGAAGATAATCAAGAAATCTAAAGGACCCATGTGGAAAACCCCGGTAGCCTCATAATCACTGGAATCTCGGGCACGGCCCTCACGGACGATGAGAAGGGCTTCATCCGCGATGAGAAGATTGCGGGCGTTATCCTCTCCTCTCATAACTTCGAAGATTCCGCCCAGCTGGCTGAGCTCGTGAACTCGATCCAGTCACTCCGCGACGAATGGCCTCTTTTTATCTCTGTTGAACACGAGGGTGGACGCGTCCTTCGCTTCAAAAAGGGCTTTACTCAGTTCCCGGCGATGTTCGAGATCGCGAAGATGAATTCGCCTAAGGTCACCTACGAGGTCCACGCCGTGATGGCGAAGGAACTCTCGGCCTGCGGGATCAACCTCAGTTTCTCTCCTGTCTGTGATATCTGGACCAATCCTGAAAACAAGGTGGTCAGTGATCGCGCCTTCGGCGTCGATGCGGAATCGGTCGAGAAGCACGTCAGCGCGGCGATCCGTGGTCTCCAGACGAATGGTGTGCTCGCGTGTGCGAAGCACTTTCCTGGGCACGGTGATACTCTTAAGGATGGCCATACCGACTTGCCGCACGTGCGACAGACTCTTCAGCAACTCTCTGAGCGGGAGTTTCAACCTTTCGTGCGAGCATCGAAAAGCCGGGTCGAGTTCATGATGATGGGCCATCTTCAGGTCGACGCGATCGACCCAAAGTTTCCGACTTCGCTGTCCGGAAAGGCGTACCAAATCCTCAGAGAAGAAACGAAATTCACGAAGATCGTCCTGACCGATGATCTTGAGATGAAAGCTGTTGCGGACAAATATTCTGTAGAAGAAGCGGCTGTGTTGGCCCTCGAGGCCGGCACCGACATGCTGCTTTACCGGACTCCAGCAGCCGCCAAAAGAGCAGTTCAGTCGGTTCGAGAAGCACTTAAGACGAAAAAACTCAAGAAAGAGAAATTTCTCGACAAGGTTGCTCGGGTGGAATCCTGCAAGAAAGAATACTTCACTGAATACAAGCCAATTTACGTTCCGAAAATAACCGCTGCCTTTAACTCGCAGGAGTCGAAGAAAGTGATGGAGATTTATCAGGCATTTTTGAAAGGGAAGGCTGCGCCAGTTTAGGCGGCGAATTTTTCCCTTTCATTCTGATTTCGGTCTCTTGCATCCTTCTCTGTTAATCTATAAAGAGAGGGAGTGTGTCAACTCATGGAAATGAGGTTTTATCTAGGCCCATGGATTCTCATGTTTATCATGGGAATTTCCCAGGCCTACTCACAGGTATGTTCTGAAGAGTTTGGTGCGATCGACGAAGACTGCATTCGATCGAGAGAATCAAAGTTTTCAGATAAGCCGATAACTTTGTCCGAGGACTTAGTCGACAACATTTATTTCTATCAGACCAACCAGGGCAACCTTGGAAAACTTAAGATCATCTCCGTCGTTACTGATAAGAAGCGAAACGCAGCCGAGAAGAAATCCGGAAAGCGTGAATGCGTTGTCTACTTCAACGCATCGACCTTCGTAAAAGGTAAGGCGTTTACGCCGAATTCCATTCTCAGCATACGATCCGAATACAACACCTGGACGCAAGATAGCATCGGCCTCGATCGGAACGGTCCCTTCGATTTCCGTCTCGAGCGCGACGAAGAAAAATGCGTCCTGAAGCCCACCTCTGCGAAGTGGGTGCTCTTCAAGAAGATCTCGTCGACAGAGGGACTCTTTGGCGATCAGGCGAAGACCATTCTCTACTACGCCTCTCTCGTTCTGATTGGTCTCGCCGTGTATCTCGTTGCTCGTGCGTCGCTCGAGGAAGAAAATAAGTTCAAAGCGTCGGAAGCACTCGAAGAGGCAGAAACCGATAAAAAACAGCAGACCTCGGATTTCATCCTTCGCTATTCCCGGCCATTCTTTAAGCGCTACTTTACGCCGATCGTCATGGGGATGAAGGGACGCCAGAAACTCAAGACAAAGTACCGCCGGAAACTTGCGAACGCGGGCCTCACGAAAGAGCTCAGTCCCGAGGACTTCTTCGCCTTTAAGCTCTTTCTCATTATCGGCTTCCCCGTTGTGTTCATCGTGCTTCGGACGATACTCGAAGAGACCTGGGGCCTGTGGCTCATTCCGGTCGTCGCCGTCGTCGGGTTCTTCTACCCAAACATTTGGATGAACGGTCGGATCGAACGCCGAAAAGACGAAATGATCCGAGGGATGCCATTCATCGTCGACATGCTCGCGCTGTCGGTGGAGGCTGGCCTCGACTTCATGGCCGCGATCCAGAAGGTGATCGAGAAGGCGCCACCATCGCCGCTCGTCGAAGAGTTCAAAACCATGATCAAAGAAACGAAGATCGGTTCCACGCGCGCGGAGGGCCTGCGCCAGTTGTCGTGGAGGATTGATGTCCTACCGATTAATTCTTTCTGCGCGACACTGATCGCTGCGGACTCCGTGGGGGCGTCGATCGCTCCGATCCTAAAGCAGCTCTCAAACGAAATGCGCCAGAAGCGCTCCTCTGAGGCGGAGAAGAAGGGAGCGACCGCGGCAACGAAGATTCTCTTTCCGATGATCTTGTTTATCATGCCGGCGGTCTTCATCGCCATCGCAGGGCCCATGATACTCAAAT
>JBKHVY010000162.1:0-5887 GCA_046569805.1 Bacteriovoracia bacterium
GGGCGGCGATCTTCTTCACCGGAACGCCCTCGATGCACAGCTCGCCCTTGACGTACGCGAGGGCGCTGGAGTTTACGGGAAGACTACGTTTTGTCGCCATGAGCGGATGTCCTCTGCTTGCGCCTCCGAAAGAGAGCCGCTTTTTGTTGCCCAGGCCAGCATGTCGTCGAGCGTACAGAGCGCCAGGGCGGGGATCTGCCGCGCCTCGAAGACGGCGTGGGCCTGAGGGAAATTGTAGTGAAAGAGCCCCACAACTGCGAGGACTTTCATCGCACTGGCTTCGAGCACCTCGGCTGCTGCGAGAGAGCTCTTGCCCGTGGAGATCAGGTCCTCGATGAGGAGCGTCTTCGCGCCGGGCACGACCTGGCCCTCGATTAAGTTCTTGCGTCCGTGGTCCTTCGCTCCGGAGCGCACGTAGACCATCGGCAGGTCCATCGCGTCCGCGAGCCAGGCGGCCCAGGGAATGCCGGCCGTCGCTGTTCCGGCGATAACCTCTGCGCCGAGGTTCTTTACGCGCTCTTTCATCGCCTGGACGATCATCCGTCTGGCGTGAGGCTTTGAGATAAGGAGGCGGTTATCACAGTAGATGGGTGACTTGATTCCGCTCGCCCACGTGAAGGGGTCTTCTGGACGAAGGAACACGGCTTTTTCCTTGAGGAGAGCTTCGGCAACAATCTGGGCACTCATGGGAGCTCCTTGAGAATCTGTTCGACAGCTAACCGTGGGTCACTGGCCTGAGTGATCGCACGGCCAATCACCAGGGCATCGGCACCGTTCTCGAGAGCGGCCCGCGGAGTCATGGTTCGTTTCTGATCGTGGGCCGAAACGCCGGCCGGGCGAATGCCGGGGGTGACGCACAGGAAGCTCTCTGCTGTCGCTTGCTTCACAAGCTGCGCTTCCTGGGCGGAGCAGACCACACCGCCGAGGCCCGCCGCGTGGGCGAGCTTGGCGTAGGCCACGACACAGTCGACGAGACTTCCGTGGATCCGAAGCTCTGACTGCATGACGGCCTCTGAGGTACTTGTGAGTTGAGTTACGGCGATCACCTGAGCATCTCGGCGGCCTGACTTCGCGAGCGCTTGGGCCGAGGCCTCAAGCATCTCTACCCCTCCAGCAGCGTGGACATTAAACAAGTGTGCTGGGAAAGCGAGAAGGTTCGTAAGAGCTTTACCTACGGTCGTAGGAATATCGTGCAGCTTAAGATCAAGGAAAACATAGAACCCACGGTCCGAAAGGAACTCTATGGCGCGAGGTCCATGCGCGTAGAAGAGCTCCATTCCAACTTTCATCCCGACGGGAATCCCCGCGAGCGACCCCGCGAGAGACTCGATGTCCTTCCACGGTGTCTGGTCGAGCGCGACGAGGATTTGCGGAGTTCTCATTACATCGGACTCAGGTTAAAGGATTGGCGTTCGAGTGTGCGGATCATGGCCTCCACCGTGTCGAGTGAGGTCATGCAGCAGATTCCGCGCTCGGCGGCTGCTCGGCGCATCTTGAAGCCGTCAGACTCGACGTTGCGTCCACGCGAAATGGTGTTGATGACGAGGTCGCACTCGCCACTCTTGATCAGCGCGAGGATGTCCTTGTCTGATTCACCGATCTTATCGACGGTGCGAACAGGGATATCCTTGGCGGCAATGAGCTTCGCCGTACCTTCTGTCGCTACGAAATTAAATCCGAGCGCGTTCAATCGCACGATGAGGGCCAGACCCTCCTCTTTGTCTTTGTCGGCCACAGTCACGAGCACCACACCGGACTGAGGGATGTTTACGCCCGAAGCGATGAAGGCCTTGTGAAGGGCGCGCTCGTAGATCGTGTCTCGGCCCATGACTTCGCCCGTCGACTTCATCTCAGGGCCCAGGGCCGTGTCGACCTCGACGAGCTTTGCGAATGAAAAGACCGGGGCCTTGACAGCGATGTCATCTGCCTCTGCGCGATGCCCATGAACATAGCCCTGCGAAAGAATGCTATCCCCGAGGATCGCGCGGGTCGCGACCTTGGCCATGGGGACGCCTGTCACCTTGCTTAAAAAGGGCACGGTCCTCGAGGAGCGAGGATTGACTTCAAGGACGTAGACTTCCCCCTGGTGAATCACGAACTGGATGTTGATGAGGCCCTTGATCTGAAGTGCCAACGCGATCGAGGTGGTCAGTTGCACCAGGGTCTTCTGAGTTGCGACGTCAACGTTCTGGGGTGGGTAGACCGCGAAGGAATCCCCTGAGTGCACACCCGCCTTTTCAATGTGCTCCATGATCCCCGGGACGTACACCGTGGTGCCGTCGCAGATGGCGTCGACTTCCATCTCGCGACCGAGCATGTACCGATCAATAAGGACCGGATGCTGGGGGGTTACCTTCACGGCATGAGTAAAGTAGTCACTGAGTTCTTCGGCACTATAGACGATCTGCATGGCGCGGCCACCGATCACGTAGGAAGGTCTCACCACCACGGGGTAGCCCAGCACGTTGGTTTTTTCGAGGGCCTCTGCAAGTGACGTTACTGTGTGACCGAGCGGTTGAGCAATATTGAGTTCCTTCAAGAGCGCCTCGAACCGGCGGCGATCTTCGGCGCGATCGATACCGTCGAGGGACGTGCCTAGGATCTTGATCCCCGCTGCGTGGAGAGGGCCTGCGAGATTAATCGCCGTCTGGCCTCCGAACTGAACGATGACTCCCAGTGGCTTCTCTTTTTTAACGATGTTGATCACGTCTTCAGGCGTCAGTGGTTCGAAGTAGAGGCGGTCAGAAATATTAAAATCGGTGGAAACGGTTTCCGGATTGTTATTGATGACGACGGCCTCAAGGCCCATCGCACGAATCGCCTGGATGGCGTGGACGGTAGCGTAGTCGAACTCGATGCCCTGGCCAATGCGGATGGGCCCTGAACCCAGAACCACGACCTTTTGTTTCGTCGTCGGAAGAACTTCGTCTTCGCTCTCCCACGTGGAATAGTAGTAGGGGGTCGCGCTTTCGAACTCCGCGGCGCAGGTGTCGACCATCTTGTAGACCGGGAAGAGTTCGTGCCGCACTCGAAGTGCCATGACGGCTTCCTCGGTGAGTCCTGCGAACAGGGCGATCGTCCCGTCAGTGAAGCCACTGCGCTTGGCCCTTCGCAGAAGCTCAAGGCTCAATTGGTTCCCTTCTGCTCGGAGTTCCGCTTCAAGCATCACAATCCGGCGGAGCGTGTGCAAGAAGAGCGGGTCGATCTTGGTGCGATCTTGAATAAGTTCTAGAGGAACGCCCTGGCGGATTGCTTCGGTCACAATAAAAATTCGTTCGTCATCGGGCTTCTCCATGCGAGCGAGAAGCTCTTCCCGTGGGCGATCGATCAAGTGACTCAGCTGCAGGTGGTGCACGCCGATCTCAAGGCTTCTGACACTCTTGAGCAGGGCCTCTTCCTGGGTCCGGCCAATTCCCATGACTTCGCCGGTCGCCTTCATCTGTGTGCCCAGGCGCCGGTCGGCGGTGCGGAACTTATCGAAGGGCCAGCGCGGAATCTTGCAGACGACGTAGTCGAGGGCCGGCTCGAAGCAGGCGTAGGTTTTTTTTGTGACGGGGTTGATGATTTCGTCGAGGCCCAGGCCAATCGCGATCTTGGCTGCGATCTTTGCAATGGGATAGCCGGTCGCCTTCGAGGCGAGCGCTGACGAGCGCGACACGCGCGGGTTGACCTCGATCACGTAGTAACTGAAGGAGTCGGGATCGAGGGCGTACTGGACGTTACAGCCGCCTTTAATGTCGAGCGAGCGAATGATCTTCAGCGCGCTCGAGCGCAGCATCTGGTACTCCTTGTCGGAGAGCGACTGGCTGGGCGCGAAGACGATTGAGTCACCCGTATGGACACCAACGGGGTCGAAGTTTTCCATGTTGCACACGATGATACAGTTGTCCTTTCCGTCGCGGATGACTTCGTACTCCACCTCTTTAAAGCCGGCGATCGAGCGCTCGATGAGGCACTGTGTGATGGGGGAGGCGTTGAGGCCGGCCGTGGCGACGAGGTTGAGCTCTTCGACGGTCTTGGCGATCCCTCCACCGGTTCCACCGAGGGTAAAGGCGGGGCGAACGATCACCGGAAACCCGATCCGTCGAGCGAAGGCCTGGGCTTCCTCGACGCTCTCGACGATAGCACTATCGGGGACAGGTTCGCCGATCTTCTGCATGAGCTCTTTGAAGAGCTTCCGGTCCTCTGCTTGCTGGATCGTTTCGACCTTGCACCCCAGGAGCTCGATGCCCAGTTTATCGAGGACCCCACGTTCCTTGAGCTTCACCGCAAGGTTCAGAGCTGTCTGCCCTCCAAGGGTCGGTAGCAATCCGTCGGGTCTTTCTTTGTAGAGAATCCGCGTGATGAATTCTTCGGTGAGCGGCTCGATGTAGACGCGATCCGCGGTGTCCTTGTCGGTCATGATTGTCGCCGGGTTCGAGTTGATGAGAACGACCTCGATACCTTCTTCGCGTAGTGAGTGGACGGCTTGAGTTCCCGAATAGTCGAACTCTGCGGCTTGTCCAATGACGATTGGTCCCGAGCCGATGACCAACACTTTCTTGAGATGGCTAAAACGTGGCATGCGGGCTCCCTTACTTCATACTTTGGATAAATGCATCGAACAACCACTGCGTGTCTTCCGGGCCCGGAAAGGCTTCCGGGTGGTACTGCACCGAAAACGCCGGCAAGCTCTTGTGCGCCAGGCCCTCGACTGTCCCGTCGTTCAAGTTGATTTGTGTGAGCTCCAGCGAACTCTTAGCGATCGAATCCAGAGTCACGGCGTAGCCGTGGTTCTGCGAACTCATGAAAGTGCGTCCGCTCTTCAGATCCTTCACCGGGTGATTCCCACCGCGATGACCAAATTTGAGCTTCTCTGTGTCTGCGCCGTTGGCGAGAGCAAACAGCTGGTGCCCCATACAGATGGCCATCAACGGAACAGTCTCTTGGAGCGAGCGGATAACGGGCAGTGTGCTCGGAACGTCCTTCGGATCACCAGGGCCGTTCGAGAGCATGATGCCGTCGGGCTTAAACTTGAGGATGCTGGCCGCACTCGAGTCCCATGGGACAACGACCACGTCGCACCCACGGCGCAAGAGCGAGCGCAGGATGTTCTTCTTGTAGCCGAAGTCCATCAGCACCACGCGCTTGCCCTCTCCCGGGAAGTGGATCGAGTGGCGCGTAGAAACGCGTTGGATTTGATCGTTTGGGAGTGGGGTTTTTAAGGCCAGGAGAGCTTCTTCGCGCGACACCTGAGGGGCGGCAAAGAGCGCACGCATGGAGCCGCGGCTTCGGATTTTCTTGGTAAGTAGGCGCGTGTCGAGACCCTGGATTCCGGGAACTCCGAACTCCCGCAGCAACTGTGACAAGGAGTATTCGCTGCGCCAGTTGGAGGGAACCTCCGTGGCTTCGCGAACCACGAGTCCCTTCAGTACCGGAATCATACTCTCAAAATCATCTTTGTTCACGCCATACTGACCGATGAGTGGGAACGTCATCACCACGATTTGGTCGCAGTACGACGGGTCCGAAAGGATCTCCTGGTAGCCCGTCATGCTCGTGTTGAAGACGAGCTCTCCGATCGGTGCGACGCCGGTCACCTCCGCGCCGAAGGATTCTCCTTCGAAGCTCTCGCCGTTTTCGAGCCACAAGACTAGTTTTTTCAAGTTCTCTCTCCCTGAATGATCGACTCCAGAATGGCCATCCGGACGAAGACGCCGTTGTGCATTTGCTTGAAGATTCTTGAGCGCGCAGACTCGACCAACTCGTCGGCGATCTCGATCCCGCGGTTCATGGGCGCGGGGTGCATGATGATGCTCTCGGGTTTCATCGTCGCCGCGCGCGCCGCGGTGAGGCCCCAGTGCTGGAAGTAGTCGCCTGGACTCAGCTCCAGTCCCTCGTGGCGCTC
>JBKHVY010000163.1:0-5724 GCA_046569805.1 Bacteriovoracia bacterium
AAAACCGCGGTGACATCTGGTTCGGGGATTCGCCCCTCGGAGCTGGTGGAGATCTTTAAGAAGCAGGGCCTTGAGGTCGAAAGACCTATCAAGGTGGAGTCTGAGCTTCGTACGGAGCTGGTGTAACTCTTTAAAGTTACTCAGATTACCAGGGAATAACTTACTGAATTTGTCAGCCTAACCGATACGATCTGTATGGTTAGGCTGATTGTATTCACGAGTCTCTTTGTGGCGGTTAGTTGTGCGCAAGTACAACCGAATCCCTACTTGTGGCCAGGAAGCAAAGGTCTCATGCGTCGAGTGACGGCGACGCAATTTGAAAAGAAAATTCCTGCCCCTGAGGCACCCATTCAGAGTGTAAGTCTTTCGGCGTCGAGCTGGAGCTTAGTGAAGAAGAAGTCATTTTCTCAGCGTGTTTATCGCTTAGTGCTGCGAGATGAGAAGCTTCAGCTCATCGATAATTCCACGCCTCCGAACATAATCATCGACGGTGAAACAAAACTCAGCTCTGTAGAGAGGATTTCACCAGGAACTTGGGACGTGACGCTCGAATTCACGACGGAGCAGACGATCACCAGCGTGGGCCTCGTCCTCGGGGACCAGCGGATCGAGCGGATTAAGCAGATCCATTTTCAGATCCACGACATCGACGTGATCGCGTCCCGGGCCCGGACCTACAAAGAGCGCGTGCGAGCGGATGGCATCGACGAACTGCGCGTGAGCGTAGAAATCAAGGACTCCAGCGGCTACAATATTTTTTCGTTCGACGACCTCGACCTCAAGGTGCTGACGAGCCGCTCGTCCGTGAAGGTTTCCGGGCCCTTTTCGGGACACGAAGGACCTTTCTTTCGGCTGACGTCGCTTCAGAGCGGTCCGGTGGACTTTGCGGTCACGCTCGACGGCGAAGCGATCTCCGGCGGAGGCCGAGCGCAGTTCGTGGAGCTCGACGCTCGACGTCCGGCGCAACAGATCGACGGGTGCCTGGAGAACCTCGCGAAGTTAGCCGAGCGAAACATCCCTAAGGAAAAGACCCTCCTCGAGGCGTATTCGGAGCTCGTCTACGAGGTCCTACGACGCTACGAAGAAAAAGCGGACGCCTCGGAGACGGGGTTCCATCGAGTTTTTAGCGCCTTGTCCTCGGAATCCTGTACCGAGCAGCGGATCCTCGACGACGCTCGCGAAGAGGCGGGCCGATCCCTCACAAATGTCCACCGCCGCCTCAACCCATGAATGGATTTTTTGCTGCTGATTGTTTAGGATGGTGCATCTAGTAAATGAGGGTTTTACCATGCGCACCAATACCACAGAAACGAAAGCGGACAAGTCCATGCCTCAGACCCAAAAGGGAAACGCCGTGTACGATAAAAAATTAGAGCTCATCAAAAAGCATAAGCTCGCGAAGACGGATCTGCGCTGGTTCCTAAAAAACATCTACCTTTCGCGCAAGACCGACGACATGGAAATCTCCATGAAGAAGCAGAACAAGGCGTTCTTCCAGATCTCCGGCGCCGGCCACGAAGGGATCCTGTCCGCAACGGCGAAGGTCCTGAAGCCGGCACACGACTGGTTCATCGGCTACTACCGCGACCGCGCCCTGTGCCTGGGCCTCGGGATGACTCCCTACGAGATGCTCTGCCAGGCGAACGGCAACGTCGGAGACGTCGCGTCGCACGGCCGCCAGATGCCCGCGCACTGGGGCTGCAAGCGCCTGAACATCGTGAGTAAGTCGTCGTGCACGGGCACGCAGTTCCTCCAGGCCGTGGGCCTCGCGGAGGCGGGCCTCCACCTGAAGAAGAATAAGCTAAAGGATTCTCCTGCCTACGAAGACCGCGAGATCATCTACGTGTCCACCGGCGACGGGACAACCTCTCAGGGTGAGTTCTGGGAAGGTCTCACTACGGCCTGCGTGAATAAGCTCCCGGTCCTCTTCATGGTCGAGGACAACGGCTACGCCATCTCCGTTCCGGTCCGCGTGCAGACGCCCGGCGCCTCGATCTCCGTGGCGCTGGCGAACTTCCCGGGCCTCAAGATCTTCACGTGCGACGGAAACTGTCCCATCGACTCCTACGACACGATGGTCGAAGCAGAGAAGTACTTGCGCGCTGGCAATGGCCCGGCGCTAGTGCACGCAACGGTTACTCGTCCTTATTCGCACTCACTCTCTGACGACCACGGCTTCTATCGCACCAAAGAAGACCTGGCAGATGAGGCGTACCGCGATGTCTTTAACTCGTTCCCGCGCTTACTCGTCGACACAGGTTTGATGACCAAGGCAGAGGTCGACGAAGTGTTGGAAGAAGCCTCGAAGGAAGTCCGTGAAGCGATGACACAGGCACTCGCGACGCCATGGCCCGACAAATCGACCTACATGGATCACCTCTACTCGCACGACGTCGATCCGACCTCTGCGCAGTTCGATACGAAGGCTGAGATGACGGGTAAAGAGGATATCCCTCTTGCGACGGCGATCAACATGACGCTCAAGAGTGAAATTAAGAAAAACCCCTTGATGATGGTCTTCGGCGAAGACGTCGCGGACTTCACTGAAGTTGAGAAATACGACAACCCAGACCTCAAAGGTAAGGGTGGTGTCTTCAAGGTCACGCACGGCGTGCAGAAGGCCGGCAAGCCGGGCCAGGTCTTCAACTCACCGCTGGCGGAGGCGAACATCATCGGCCGCGCGATTGGCATGGCGATGCGTGGGCTCAAGCCCGTGGTCGAGATTCAATTCTTCGACTACATCTGGACCGCCTACATGCAGCTAAAAAACGAAATGGCGACCACTCGCTACCGTTCAGGTGGTGACTATAAGTGCCCAATGGTCGTGCGCGTGCCGATCGGCGGCTACCTGCGAGGGGGGGCGATGTACCACTCGCAGTCCGGCGAGTCGCTCTTCACGCACGTGCCAGGCATTCGCGTGGTGTTCCCGTCGAACGCGCAAGACGCGATTGGCCTTCTCCGGACGGCGATCCGGAGCGATGATCCCGTCATGTTCCTTGAGCATAAGCACCTCTACTACCAGGGCTACAACCGTTCCGCGGATCCAGGTGAAGAGTACATGATCCCCTTCGGCAAAGCGCGCATCGCGCGCGAAGGAAAGCACGCGACGGTCGTGTGCTGGGGAGCACTCGTACAGAAGTCGATCGAAGCTGCGAAGGAACTCGCTGCCGAGGGATTCGAGATCGAGGTCATCGACGCTCGCTCTATCGCGCCGTTTGATATGGAAACAGTGAAAGCCTCTCTAAAGAAAACCAACCGTCTTTTGATCGCCCACGAAGAGCACAAGACTTCTGGGTACGCCGGTGAGATCTGTGCCCGCGTGAACGAAGAGTGCTTCGAGCTCCTCGATGCACCAGTCTTGCGTGTGGCCTCTCAAGACGTGCACGTCGCCTACTGTCCGGATCTTGAAGAAGTGATCCTTCCGCAAGTCAGTGACGTGACGGCGGCGCTCAGAAAGCTCGTTCAGTACTAAGTACCAGAGGGCCCCTGTCGGGGCCCTTTTTCTTAGTGAAAGAGTTTAAGGACAACCACGGTGGCGATCCGAAGGACGTCGCTTTCCTGGGGCACGAGCTCGCGGACTCGCTCCATTTCTTCAGCATCACTGGCGATCTCCGCAAACAGTTCGCGCAGTCCTTCCTGGCGAACATCATCGATGTCGTGCACGAGCCCCCGCTGGAGGTCTTGGTCGAAGAGCACGAGTTCGTCTTTTAGCTGCTCAACTCCGGCCACCCCACGAGCTTCGATGGAGGCACGAGTGGTGAGGAAGGGGCCTAGCACGGTTTGTGTCCCGGCCGTGATCACGGCGACCCCTGTTTCCGCCAGGCGTGTCGCGAGGATAAAGGGTGAGGCCGAGGTCGCAAGCACGTTGGCCTGGGCGAGACCTGAAATAATGAGCATTAAAAGGGTGAGGGCGAAGTTTTTCATAGCGTCTCCTGGTCAAGGTCATGGAAGCGTTGTTGGATGAAATGCGAGAGATCCTTCAGGGCCTGGATTTCTTTTCGTTCTTGTTGATAGCTATTCGCGGGAAACAGATCTTCGAGCGTGGGTAATGGAATCTGCGCACGGTCTCTGCGATAGGAATTGAGTTGCTGGTCGAAGCTCTCGAGCGACGGAACACCGTAGACGTCGCGGACGATTTCCCAGGGCTTCCGCACGAGCAACTGGTAGGTTTCTGGGATTTTTGCTTCTTTCAGCAGACTGAGCTGTGTCTTTGCCGAGACATAGCGCTCGAGGTAATTGAGATCAACGAGCAGTGCTCGAGTGAGTGGTCGAGTGATGGTGCGGTACTCCGCCAGTCGCTGGTGCGCTGGTGCCTTGGCGAACTCCGTAAACTCTTTGAAGCTTGTGACTCCGGCTTTTGATACTCGTTCAAACGCCATCATTAGCTGTTCATGCTGCGAGGGATAGCTCGTCACTGTTCCTGACATGCCCGAGAGCTCACGGTAGAGCTTGAGTGGAGTCAGAGAGCTGAGGTCCCCGTAGGTGGCGTCGTCGGTGGCGATCAAGTGGCGCAGCGCCTCGGTGCCGCAGTTGTTCGTCACGAAGCGGTACTTCCCTTGGTAACCCCAGAAGCGCTCAAGTGTGATGCGCAAAAAGGTATCGCGCTCGTCTTCTGAGAGGGGAAGGCGCAGACTGTGAAGCTCGCGCAGTTCGAGTTTCGTGTACTCCTGGAGAATTTCTTGAAAGCGGTATAGGTAGAGGAGAGAGGGGTACTTACCACTCAAGCCGTCGAGGTAGTTGATCTGTGCTGTATCGATGGAAGCGCGATAGCTAATCACAAGATGATGAGATACATCGCTCAAGCATTCAGGGCCTGGTGTCGAGCGGTGAGGCGCACAGACCACGAGACGCAGCATCGAGTGGCCCCAGCGGCTCATTAGGGCTTCGCCCTTCCCTGCGAAGAGGTAATGGATCTCGTAGACGCGCGCGGGATCGATGCTCACGGCACGAGTGTTGTGGTCCTCGGGATAAGCCGATTGCGTGAAGACATTCCAGTTGAGATCGCAAGACTCTTGGTAGGGCGTAAAGCCTAGTCTCTCAGAAAGAAACTTCTGGAGCGCGGGCCTGCGACACGCGAAGGCTTCATCCAAGAGGTACCATTCGAGATTCACGGCAAGGGCCTCGCGAAGGTTCTTGCGCTCGTAGGCATCCGGAGAGGTTGTAAGGGCAGCTTGACTGCCCAGCAAGGCATTGAAGGCTGGAGTCGCACTGATGCCCTCTGCGCGATCCCAGACGTGGCCCAGCTCATGCCAGAGGGTGGCCGTGAGGAACTGGCGAAACGAGCCGTGCTTACAGGGAAAGGTCGTATCGGTGGAGAAGGCCAGTCGCAGGAGTTCCGCGTTGAGGGTGATGGTGGAGTGGCGCCAGCCGTGTACGACTCGCGCATACCTCTTCTCCGTGCCGTCGGCGCAGAGGTTTTCGTCAACGCCACCGCGTGCCTTAAGCTCTCGCACCTGAACGATGGTCGGTCGTGCCGGGTGGGTGAGGACGCTTCCGCCGAGAGCTTCGAGCCGAAGGAGATCGAGGTCGAGGAGAATGGCCAGCTCTGGAGACGCCGCGAGTGAGACGCGTTCTCCCGCAAACGCATGAGTGCACCCGAGAGCGACGAGAATAAGGGTCCAGAAAAGTTTAAGTCTCACGCCCCCAATTCTAGCCAGAATCGGGAGCGGGGTGGGACGAGGCCGTAAATCTTACCAGCAGCTAAGTCATTGAAACCGAAGCGTC
>JBKHVY010000164.1:0-5691 GCA_046569805.1 Bacteriovoracia bacterium
GAGAAGGTAGCCGCCGAGTACCTTGCGGTGAGTGCCTTTCTGGTCTCGCGCGGGTTCCACCACTACGAGGTCTCGAACTTCGCGCTGCCGGGCTTCGAAGCCCAGCACAATCTTCGCTACTGGAGAGGCCAGAGTGTGGCTGCTCTCGGGCCCACGGCGACGGGTTACTTGAGCCTTTCTCCGGCACAGGCGCTGCGCTACAAGTGGAAGCCGGGAAGGGCCGAGTTCGAGTCCGAGCAGCTGGGCGCAGACGAGATCGAGCTTGAACGGCTCTACACTCGTTTGAGACTCTCGGAGCCATTTTCACCCTCTGCACTTGTCCGCGACCCTCACAATCTTGAGTGGTGTCTTGGAGACTGGGCCTCGAGGGGTCTGGCGCAGAAAACTTTTGAGGGATGGCGCATGTTGCCAGCAGCGTGGGTGGTGCTTGATTCCCTCTTGGGAGAGTACTTCCAGAAGGCTTCAAGGGCTTGAAATCATGAATCCTCGTAGCGAACGCTTTTGCAATTTATTTTAGGCGCCAGCATTGACACCTTTGGCTTTAGTGCCATCTTGTAGGCGTACTTACTTGAGGAGAAAACAGTGACTGATTCAAACGAAAGCAAAGACAAAGCAACGGTCGACGAAGGAGCTCGCGCGGAGCCCGAGGTCACGGTTGAGGAACCCAAGAAAGAAGAAATCGACTGGAAGTCGAAGTACTACTACCTTGCTGCAGAAATGGAAAATGGCCGCAAGCGCTTCGAGCGCGAGAAGGAAAACCTTCTGAAGTTCGGCGCGGACCGGATCCTCGGAGATCTCCTCGACGTCGTCGATAACTTCGAGCGCACGGTCGACATGCTTAAGTTCGACGAAGATCAGAAAATGAAGAACGTGGTGGTGGGTCTTGAGATGGTTCGAAAGCTCTTTCTCGATAACCTCGGAAAGCACGGTCTCACTCAGCTCGAGAGTCTCGGGAAGGACTTCGACCCGAACTTCCACGAAGCCATGGGACAGGAGTACTCCGAGGGGAAGCGCCCGAACGAGGTGCTCAAAGAGTTTCAAAAAGGCTACGTCCTTAACGGTCGACTTCTGCGTGCAGCAAAGGTGATTGTTGCAAGCGACAAACAGTAAATTGTAAACAATAACAGGAGAACATATATGGGTAAAATTATTGGCATCGACTTAGGAACTACGAACTCGTGTGTTGCGGTAATGGAGAACGGAGCCTACAAGATCGTTCCGAACAGCGAAGGTCACAACACGACACCGTCGATCATCGGTTTCTCCGGCAACGGTGAAAACTTGGTGGGCCAGGTCGCCAAGCGCCAGGCGGTGACGAACCCAACGAAGACCCTCTTCGGGATCAAGCGCCTCATCGGTCGCAAAGCGACGGACAAGGAAGTGACGAACTTCAAAGCGGTCGCGCCCTTCGAAATCTTCGCCAACAAGAACGGCGACGCGTGGGTGAAGGTCGACGGCAAAGAATTCTCGGCGCAGGAGATCTCCGCGAAGGTTCTGGAGAAGATGAAGAAGGCCGCAGAGGACTACCTCGGCCAACCGGTCACGGAAGCGGTCATCACGGTCCCGGCTTACTTCAACGATGCTCAGCGCCAGGCGACGAAAGACGCCGGTCGCATCGCGGGCCTCGACGTCAAGCGCATCATCAACGAACCCACGGCGGCCGCACTCGCGTACGGTCTGGACACGAAGAAAGACAAGAACGTCGCGGTCTTCGACCTGGGCGGCGGTACCTTCGACGTCTCGATCCTCGAGATCACCACAGACGGTGTCTTCGAAGTGAAGTCGACGCACGGGGACACGTTCCTCGGTGGTGAAGACTTCGACTACCGGATCATCAACTGGCTGGCGGAAGAGTTTAAGAAGGAAACCGGCATCGACCTCAAGAAAGACAACATGGCCCTCCAGCGCTTGAAGGAAGCGGCCGAGAAAGCGAAGCACGAGCTCTCGAGTGTCACGACGACGGACATCAACCTCCCGTTCATCACGATGGACGCGACGGGCCCGAAGCACTTGAACATGAACCTATCGCGCGCCAAGTACGAGAACCTGATCAGCGACCTCATCGACCGCTTGGTCGAGCCGTGCCGGATCGCGATCAAGGACTCGGGCCTGACACTTAACGAGATCCACGAAGTGATCCTCGTCGGCGGTGCGACTCGCACGCCGATCGTCCAGGCGAAGGTAAAAGAGATCTTCGGAAAAGAGCCGTCGAAGGGCGTGAACCCAGACGAAGTTGTCGCAGCCGGTGCAGCGATCCAAGGCGGTGTCCTCGCCGGTGACGTAAAAGACGTGCTCCTCCTCGACGTGACTCCGCTCTCTTTGGGTATCGAAACTCTCGGTGGTGTTTTCACGAAGATCATCGAGAAGAACACGACGATTCCGTCGAAGAAGAGCCAGGTCTTCTCGACGGCCGCCGATAACCAGCCGGCCGTGAGCATCCACGTGCTCCAGGGCGAGCGCGAGTTCGCGAACGACAACAAGACGTTGGGTAAGTTCGACCTCACGGGGATCACGCCAGCGCCACGCGGCGTTCCGCAGATCGAAGTTGTGTTCGACATCGACGCGAACGGCATCGTGAACGTGAGTGCGGTCGACAAGGCCACGGGTAAGTCGCAGAACATCGTCATCACGTCGAACTCCGGCCTGAGCGAAGCGGAGATCAAGCGGATGGTGGAAGAAGCGGAGAAGAACCGCGGCGCAGACCAGAAGCGCCGAGAGATCGTCGACGCTCGCAACAACCTCGACTCGCTCGTGTTCGCCTCGGAGAAGGGCCTCAAGGATGCGGGCGACAAGGTTCCGGCCGACAAGAAGGCCGAGGTCGAAGCGGCCGTCGCAGAAGCGAAGACGAAGCTTACCTCTGAGAACTTGGATGAGATCAAGGCCGCGACCGAGCGCTTGCAGAATGTTGCGCACAGCTTGGCCCAGTTCATGTACCAGGGTCAGGGCGGCGCTCCAGGAGCGGAAGGCACGGCGCAAGGTTCAAACGCTGGAACCGACAGCAAGGACGGCGACGACGTCGTCGACGCAGACTACAAAGAAGTTTAATTTCTAGCACGTCAACGGGGCCCCTCTTCGGAGGGGCTCTTTTGCATGGGGATGTATGGCGGATAAGCGCGATTATTACGAAATCTTAGGTGTGAGCAAGACCTCTTCGAAGGAAGAGATCAAGAAGGCGTATCGCAAGCTCGCCATGCAGTACCACCCGGATCGGAACCCAGATAACAAGGAAGCCGAGGCGAAGTTCAAGGAAGCCTCTGAGGCTGCCGAGGTACTTCTCGACGACCAAAAGAAAGCTCGCTACGACCAGTTCGGCCACGCCGGTATGGGCCAGGGCGCAGGCCCCGGTGGCTTCGGTGGTGGGTTCAGCGGCGACTTCGGAGACCTCGGTGACATCTTCGGTGATATCTTCGGGGAAATGATGGGCGGAGGCCGGCGCCGCGGTGGTGGCGGACGACGCTCTCGCGCTCAAATGGGCGAGGACCTTCAGGCCGAGATGGAGATCACCTTCGAAGAAGCCGCCTTTGGGGTTGAGAAGGAGATCTTCGTCCACAAGGCGGCAACCTGCGGAGATTGTAGCGGAACCGGTGCCAAGAAAGGCTCAACGCCGACGACCTGTGACATGTGTCACGGACACGGAGAAGTTCGTCGCCAGCAAGGTTTCTTTACGATTTCTCAGGGGTGCCCCAAGTGTCAGGGCTCCGGTCAAATGATCAAGGATCCGTGCGGTACTTGTAACGGCCAGGGCCGTGTCCGCAAGAAAGAAACACTAAGCGTGAAGGTTCCAGCTGGAATCGACGAAGGCCAGCGCTTGAAGCTCTCAGGTCAGGGCGACGGGGGTGTTCACGGAGGTCCATCAGGAGACCTGTATGTGCTCATCCGCATTAAGGAGCATGAATTCTTTAGCCGCGATACGTTCGACGTCATCTGTGAGGTCCCCGTGAGCTTTTCGCAGGCAGCGCTCGGCGCCGAGATCGAAGTTCCGACGCTCGGAGGACGGGTATCGATGAAGGTCCCTGCAGGAACGCAGTCGGGTAAGAAAATGCGACTAAAAAACAAGGGCATTGCAAAACTCGGCGGCTACGGACTTGGTGACCAGATCATCTCGATCCATGTCGAGACTCCGACGAAGCTCTCTGCTGAGCAGCGCGAGTTGTTTGAGCGCCTTGCAGCGTTAGATTCGAACCAATCGAATCCCATGACCAAGGGCTTCTTCGATCGAGTGAAAGACCTCTTTCAATAATTCATGAGTGGGCGGTAAACTAGGGACTCCTTATTGGAGTCTCTGGAGAACCGCCCATGAATGCTTTTGTCACCATCCTTCTTTTCGCTCTCTTCTTGCAGTCGTGCGCGACGCCAAAGCGCCAAGTGGTGGTTGCCCCAGAGGTCCGCTCGAGCGTTCAGTTGAAGGTCGAGGAAGCCCGCTCGATTCTCGGAAAGGGTCAGACTAAGCAAGCTCTCGCAAAGCTCGCCGAGCTACTTGATACTCAGCTCGAACCCATCGAGAAAGCCGTAAAGTACAACCTCAAAGGTGTTATCCACTTCGCGGAAGCAGACTGGGAGAAGGCCCTCGCGAACTTCGACATCGCAAAAAAGTACGTCCCCGCAGACTCGACCCTCGAGTCGCAGGTTTGGCTCAACATCGCGAGTGTCCGCTTCAAGCAGGGGCTTTACTCTGACTTGAAGGCCGCACTTCGTGAGATCAATCCAAAAGCGCTCCCAGAAAACGAGGTTAAGAAATACGCCCAGCTCAATCTGGCGTGGGCCGTGAAATACCAGAACCACCTCGAGATCGTCGAAACCTCTGTGCTGCTACTGAAAGACGCGAAGACCCTGGCCGAGGTTTCTGACTCTATCCTCAAAGAACGCCTGAACCTCTCGTTTAAGGAGATGTCGGATTCGCAGAAGATCAAACTCCTCGAGAAGTACGAGACTGAGCGCTGGCTCCCGCTCGCGTATCTGGGTCAACTCGAAGCTGAGGCCCGCTACTTCAAGGGCGACACAAGTGGCGTGCGCGATGTGATCAACTGGCTCTCTGACAGATTCTCAGACTTCCCGCAGGTCATGTCTTTTGTGACCGACTTCGAGCAGCGCCTCGATAGTTCGACACGACTATCAATGACGGGTATTGGAGTGATCCTTCCGCTCACGGGCGAGAAGGGAAGTTTCGGTCAGCGTACTCTTCTAGGTCTCGACGTCGCACTCAAGCAGTCGCCCCGCGAGATCGAAATCTTCACCAAGGATTCCTTCGATTCACCATCAGTAGGAGCTCAGGCCGTTAAAGATTTGATCCAGCAGCACAAGGTCCCGCTGATTATTGGTGGTCTCTTCCCAGAGAGTGCTCGAGCCGAATACCTCGAGGCAAAAAAATGGGGTGTTCTGTTCATCTCTCTCGCTCCGGTGAATCTTCCGCGTGAAGAGAAGAATCATCTTCTCATCGAAGTCCAAGGATCGATCGAAAGCCAGGTCGCTGCCCTCGTGACGGACGACATGTTGTCTCGCTTCGGAAAGCGCGTCGGCGTTGTGTATCCGGAGGGCGACGCTGGCAAGGCTTATGCCGACGAATTCTGGCGCGCGGCTCTCACGCGAGGCATGGAAATGACGTCGATGGCAACGTACTCGAAGGGAACGCTCGATTACCGAGAAACGGTTAAGCACTTTTTAGGCTTGCGATTTCCGCGCGAACGATCTGAG
>JBKHVY010000165.1:0-5684 GCA_046569805.1 Bacteriovoracia bacterium
ACGACATTTTATTCCTTAAGCATTATCTGCAGCTTGCAGGTGCTAATAAGTATAAAAAAATGTTCATCACACCTCTATGCGGAGATATTTACCGCCACAAGAAAGCGATCTGGTCAGGAATGGTAACGCTATAGATTTACTGAACGACGAGGTTCACTTCGATGCCGAAGCGTTGCGCTTCATCTGAAATAATTTTTTCAATTTCTTTGAGAGAGTAGAGCACACCGATCACGCTCACCCGAGTGTTCATCAGATCGATTTTACAGTTGTTTGAGCACTGGCAATCGCTGGAGAAGGCTTCGATGGTTTTAATCGGGACTTTGTTCTGAAATTCGCTGTACCAACTGACGAAGTCGACGATGCGTTCGCGCAGCTTCGACTCGAGGTCCTTTTGCGAGTCTTTATTAAGGTTGTAAGTGAAGAGGCTGGTGCTGCGGGATTTCCCGTTGAAGCTGAGCTTCACGACGCCGTTGGAGCGCAGCTTGAGAGTGTTTTGAAAGCAAACGGGGCAATACATATCAAGGCAGTATAACGGAAAGGCTGGCGCGGCACCAAGGGATTTACTATGATCTTAAGAGCACCAGGAGTTAGAAAATGCAAAACGAATACCGTGACATCGTGGGCCATGGCGGCCTCAAGCTTAAGGCCCTTATCAAAGAAAAGGGCGCTCCCGTTTGGCTGATCGTTACACACGGTCTTGGCGAGCACATGGATCGGCATCAACATTTTTTAAAGCTCTTCGCTGGGCAGTTTAACATTCTCTTGTATGACCTGCGTGGCCACGGCCGCTCCGAGGGGGAGCGCGTTAATGTACATGAGTTCGCCGATTTTCGTCGTGACCTGCAAGCGATGGTTGAGTACTTGAAGCTAGAATTTTCCATGAAGCGCTTCATGGTCTTTGGCCACTCCATGGGGGGGCTCATTACCGCCGACTGGGTTCAAAACGAAGCACGAGAAGATTTATATCCTGAAAAAATTTTCCTGAGCTCGCCCCCAGTCGGAGCACCTGGCATTCTTGGACCTTTATTTGGAAACGCACCTCAGTTCTTACTTCGAGGCCTTGCTGATTTTCCGCTCACGCTTCCTCTCGGAGGAATCCTCGACTTGAGTCGTCTCTCGCACGATAGCCGTGTGCTTCAGAACTATCTCAACGACGAGTACGTTGAGCTTAAGGTTCATACCCACTTGTTCTTCCAGCTGCTCAAAACCTCGCGCGACGTGTTCTCACGGCCATTGCGTGCCCGCTGTCCGATCTACGCCTCAGTTGGATCAGAGGATGGTCTCGTCAACGCGAAGATGCTGGTGCGGTACTTCACCGATGTTGAAAAAAACACCAAGCTTCTGCAGGTGCCTGGGGGCTACCACGAACTCCATAACGAAGTAGAGAAGTACCGGACGCCGTACTTTAATTTCCTACGGGAGTCGCTGTTGGCGCCGCTCGCATAGCTGCGATCCGTTCCGCCAGTGGCGGGTGCGAGTAGTACCATGCCGCGTAGATCGGATCGACGACGAGGCTTCCGGCGTTCTCACGGTAGAGCGCCATGAGCGCCGTACTCAAAGCGTCTTTCTCCGAACGAGCAACGGCGTAGCGATCGGCCTCGAACTCATGCCTGCGTGACCACAGAGAGAAGAGTGGAGAGAGAGGAACGCTCACGAGGCCTCCGAGCCACATTGCCGTGATAAGCAGGACACCATGTGTGGGGGTAAGACCCAAATCAATGAAAAGATCTGCCCGAGTACTAAACCAGCCGATGGCGGCGAAGGTGAGCACACTCATGAGAAGACTTAGGGCCATGCCTTTCTTGATGTGGCCATGGGCCAGGTGTCCGATCTCGTGAGCGAGGACAGCTAAGGTCTGGGCCGGAGTGAGAGACTTCAAGAGTGTATCGAAGAAGACGATGCGCTTTGCCGCGCCAATGCCCGTGAAGTACGCATTTCCATGGGAGCTGCGCTTCGAGGCATCCATGACAAATACGCCATCGCTTCGGAAGCCTGCCTCTTCGACCATCGTCTTGAGAGATGTTGCGAGTTTCTCGTCCGTAAGCGGCGAGAACTTATTAAATAGCGGTGCGATGACAGTCGGGAAGAGTAAAAGCAGAATAAATTGGAAGGAGATGTAGACCGCCGCGGCCGGGATCCACCAGTATCCGGGAATGGTGTGCATTAAAAAAACTAAAGGAAATCCGAGTGCAAGGCCGAAGATCCCTCCGATGACGAGACCCTTGATCCGATCGGCAACGAAGGTTCTCCAGCTCGTGCGGTTGAAGCCAAAGCGCTCTTCCACGACAAACTGCGAGTAGATCGACCAGGGGAGTTCCAGGAGGCCCCCGACCAGCATCACAGTGGCGATCAGGGCGAGGGGTTGCCAGAGGGAGCTCGGGATAAAAAGAAATAGCAATGAATCGAGAGTATTCAAGGCGCCGGAGTAAAACCACAGACCCATCACGCCGGCACCGAACCAAAGCTTCCCGAGGCCAAGGCCTAAGCGCGCACGACCGTAGTCGACACCTTTCTGATGCTCGTCGATCGAGAAATGCCCATTGAAGTCGGCCGGAACAGCGGCACGGTGACGGGCCAGGGTCGACCGTTGCCGGAGGATGAGCCAGGTATGTATGATGAGCTTGAAAGCAAGTAAGCTTCCGACGACAAGGATTCCAAACGTGCTCATGGCTTCGACCTCACAGTTTCAGATTTGGCGCTTCTACGCTCATAATTCGTTAAGAAATTATACCTATGTCTTGCGCAAAAGGGCCAAGCCGGAAGCTCTGGTCATAGATCCCTGGGACGGAGAAGAGATCTTGAGCTGGGCACGCGGGAATCAGTGTCACCTGGTAGGGGTCCTCAACACCCATGGCCACGCGGATCATGTGCGTGGCAACGAAGTTCTCCTGAATCATGGTACTCCTCTCGTGCGAAGTCACCCCTGGCTCCAGGTGGTTTCAGTCCCGGGCCACACGCTCGACCACGTCGCGTTCCTGCTCATTGACGGAGATGAGCAGCACTTCTTCGCCGGAGATACTCTCTTTCAAAGCGGAGTCGGGAACTGCAAGGGTGGGGGAGACACGCAGCAGCTGTTCCAGACGGTGCAGCGTCTCCATACTCTTCTCGCAGAGCACACCTTCATTCATCCGGGCCACGACTACCTCGAGCGCAACCTCGCCTTTGCGGCGCATGTCTGCCCGAAGAATCCTTACGTCGCTGAGGCTCAGGCAAAAATCCCAGGGCTTGTTACCCACGAGCTTCCCCCGTCAACCTGGGGCGAGGAGAAGCGGCGTAACCCGTTCTTAGGGCTTGAAGATGTAGACCTTCGGCAACGATTGAACGAGCTCGTCCCGGACTTGTCAGGGGTTCTACTGAGTGATGAGATATGCTTCAAACGACTACGACACCTACGCGATAACTGGTAGCCCATCTAAGGAGATTTTATGGTTAAGAAAGCAACGAAAAAAGCCACTAGAAAAGTGGCAAAGAAAGTAACGAAAAAGGCGACGAAGAAAACTGCGAAAAAGGTTGCGAAGAAGGCGACGAAGAAAGCTGCTCCGAAAGCAGCCAAAGCCACCAAGAAAGTCGTAAAGAAAGCGGCTACGAAAGGCGCTAAGAAGACAGCTCCGAAGGCGGCGACGAAGTCTGTGGCCGCGGCCAAGCTCCCGGCGCTCGGCTCTCAGGCCCCGCAGTTCTCTTTGGTCAATCAAGACGGCAAGACCGTCTCGTTGAGCGAC
The DNA here is from genome assembly GCA_046569805.1 of Bacteriovoracia bacterium. Classification (GTDB taxonomy): domain Bacteria; phylum Bdellovibrionota; class Bacteriovoracia; order Bacteriovoracales; family Bacteriovoracaceae; genus UBA6144. Next base: position 3,720 of record JBKHVY010000165.1, read on the forward strand.
TTCAAAGGCAAGTTCGTAGTGGTCTACTTCTATCCCCGTGCCATGACTCCGGGCTGCACGGTTCAGGCCTGTGGTCTGCGCGATAAGAAGAGTGACCTTGCGGCTCACGACATCGTCGTCCTCGGCATCAGCCCGGACAAGCCAGCAGCGCTCAAGAAGTTCCAGGCACGGGATCACCTCAACTTCGATCTTCTGTCCGATGAGTCCAACACGGTCTCGAAGGCCTACGGGTCGTTTGGCCCGAAGCAGTTCATGGGGAAGAAGTTCGACGGCATCCTCCGCCAATCATTCTTGCTCGATAAGTCTGGTGCGATTCTCCACATCATCACGAAAGTGGACACCAAGACTCACGCCGAAGACATCCTCGGCTTCTATTCAAAGCTCGGCTAATCGTCTTTCACCACCCGGTCTTCGATGACGGAGACCGGGATGGTTTCTTGTAATTTCTCAACGAACCTTCGCAGCTCCGGTGCCCACTCGATAGGGGCACGCAGGAGGAGATCACGCCAACCCGCACCCGTTTCGACGGCGAGAGTGGTGGCGAAGCAAAGGTTATCGCTCGCTTCGATCAAATGGAGGATGAATCCGGCGTCGTTCTTCGGCACGCGCAGAGTGAGGTGCAGGACTTCTTTAGTCAACAAATAGCGCGCTGTCACAAGCCTTCCTTGACACAGGATAATGAGTCTTTAGAATAGTACTAAGGAAATTAAATGTTTTCAGGCCTTTAGTCATGGAGGACGGTTTGAAAATTTCAAAAAACTGGCCAGCACTTTCTCTCGTGGTTCTGTTGTCGTCGTGCTCATGGCTTGAAAGCATGGAGCGCTCGCTTGTGGGTGAGGAGGGATCGGCGCGTCCGTCCAAGAACGCTCGCCGTCAGTCCGTCTCAAAAGCGGAATACGACCAACTTCTGGCGAAGTACGAAGAACTCAATCGTCAGTACCAAGCGCTCAAAGAAGGTAAGGCCGCGGACCCGCTCGTCAACGAGCTCCGTGATGCGCCCATGATCGAGAACGGTGCACGCGTTGAAACCGTCGATGCCTTCACGGGAAATTCTCCTGCTGCGACTCCTCCTGTCATGCCTGAAATTGATCTCTCCGATATCGAGGGTCAGCTCGAAAGTTACCGCAAGGCCCAGGCGATCAAAACCGCTAACGCCAGTGAAGCGATGAAGATTTTTCAAGAGCTCGCGGGGAAGGCGATCATTCCCATCCGCTCTCGTGCGCAGCTTGCCATGGGGGACATGCTCCTTCAGCAAGGGGAGTTCGATCTCGCGCTTCAGGCCTACGAAGGCATCATCACTAAAATGTCCAGCTCTGGCGCGGTCCTCGAGGCGCTGAAGGGCGCTGCTCAGTGCGCCGAGAAGCTCGGCCTCGCGGCGAAAAAGGAAGAGTATGTCTCGAAGCTTCGAGATATCTTTCAGCTGGGTGCCTAATTGATTAACAAACTCATCGTTCTCATTTTTTTCGCTCTCTGTGTCCAAGCGGTGAGCGCTCAGGACGAGGGAATCCCGGACCTCGACGTCGTCGAGAGCGAGGACCTGAGCCAGCTCCTGAACGACGCCGACAAGGCGACCGCCCCGGCGGAGGACGCGAAGGCCGTCGCCGACGAAGCCTCCATGCCGGTTGAGCCGTCGACCCCGAGCGCGCCGGCGGCGTCCTCCGTCACGGACGAAGAGCTCTCGCAGCTCGAGGCCCTGGACGCGTCAGACGCCACGATGTCCGAGGCCATGTCCGCCGCGGAAGAAGAGTTGCCGAAGCCACTGAGCGGCGACGGGGACGACCTCGAGGAACTGAAGGTCGACCTACGCGACACGGACCTGAGCGAAGGGAAGCTCGCCACCGAAGAGTTCACGCCGCTCGCGGTCCCGGACGAGCCGGAGCCGAAGGCCGAGGGCCTCGCGGGCCCCGCGAAAGAGAAGAACGTCGTGAACGACCCCGTGAACGTCACCGCCAACAGCGTCTTCGA
>JBKHVY010000166.1:0-5673 GCA_046569805.1 Bacteriovoracia bacterium
CGTATTTCGAGAAATTCCGACGAGCGAACTCATCGCGCGGCTAGATCGCCGCGCGAGCGATGGGTTGGTCTTCTGGGACCAGAAGCCACGGTTGAGTGTGGCGGGCGTGCAGGACAAGCTTCCAGTGCTCATTCTGCCCGACGGGAAAATTGGGTTCGGCGAAGGAAAGCTTGCGAGCAATACCATCCTTAAGTTCGAGAACCCCGCGTCGACGGCGAAGCACTTAGTCTTGAACGAATACCTCTCGATGAGTCTCGCCCAGGCCGTGGGTGTCTCTGTCGCCAAGGTCTCCTGGCGGCGCTTCGGATCGCACCCGTGCCTCGTTGTCACGCGCTTTGATCGCCAAGCAAAAAAAGATGTCGTTCGCAGGCTCCACGTCATCGACGGCTGCCAAGCGCTCGATCTCCCTCTAGGACACAAGTACGAGCGCAACCTTGGCAGCGCGCGCGACGTCGCTCATATCCGCGACGGTGTCTCCCTCGAGAAGCTCCTCACAGTGACCGAGCTCTGCCGTGTGCCTGCCCGCGAGGTTCTGAACCTCATCGACTGGGTCCTTGTGAACCTTTGCCTCGGAAACGCCGATGCCCACGGAAAAAACATCTCCTACTTCGTCAATCGCGCAGGCCTTGCAACAGCACCCTTCTACGACCTCGTGAACGTAACGCTCTACCCGGACTTCGAGCAAGGTCTTGCGATGGCGATCGACGACGAATTCGAGCTCGATGGTGTCGGCGCGTTTCAGCTCGCGCACTTCTGCGATAAGCTTAGGCTCTCTCGAACTCTTGTCTCTCAGCGCCTCGAGCGCATGTGTGCTCGCTTTCTGTCGGAACTTCCTCGCCATGAACTTCCAAGCGACCTCACGTCAGAAGAGACTGGGTTCGCTCAGAGCTACAGACAGAATATCGAAGTGCGCGTTCAGCGACTCAGTGTCGCGGCCCGAGATCTCCTAGACGTCCAGCGCGTCTTGTAGCTCGCTCCAGAGCTCCGAGAGCTCGCGGCGGTACTTGCGGCCCTCTTCGAGCCACACGTCCTGGTCCAGGCGATCCACGCCGTCGGCGACCCACTCATCCATCAATAGGAGATGGTCTTCCATCTCGTCTAGGAGCTCGCCGACTTCGCTATCTTCGTCGTCCACGGACATGCCCGCGAGGGTGAGGCCCATGAGGAAGAAGTCGCCCAAGCGGCCCACGGCGACCATCTCTTCTTTAAGGTCTTTCCGATCGATCACGAGGAGATTCTTCCGGCGCTTGTCGAGCCCCTTCTCGAGCTCTTTCCACAGAGCAGAGAGGTCCTTCTCGAGGAGCTTGCGCGCGTCCGGTGAGGTGAAGCTCACGGGCACCTTCGTCTCTTCCAGGAAGAGTTCTTTAATGGCCTTCGGATACGGCATCGGATCGTCGGCCGTGAGGCAGCCGATGAAGAAGGCCTCGACCTCGCGGGCATCCATTTCGATGTCGCAGCCGGAGAGTGTGTCTTGGAGTGCCATGCTATACCTCTTTGATAAATTGATTTCGGTTAAAGCGCAGGCGCGGACCGTAGACGCCGGTGGCCGCGCGCTTGCCGACGCTGATCACCATCACCACGTCGTCGCTGCAGTCGAGATTGAGAAGTTTCTTCACGCGTGTGGAATCGAAACCTTCCATGGGACAGGTGTCGAAGCCCTGGGCGGAGATGCCCATCATGAAGTTCTGGCAGGCGAGCGCACAGCTCTTGTTGGCCCAGATGCGCATGCCGCTGTGGCTCGTGGGCTCGCGCGGAGTCACGGTGGTGAGGCCCCGGAAGAAATAGAGAATCTTTTTTAGGAAGCCGAGGATGCTCAAGGGTCCTTGGGTGTACACGAAGGGTGCGAGCTTCTGGTAGTACGCGTAGGCACTCTTTGAGACGCGCTGGCCCTGCTTCTCGTGCTCCCCCAGGACGCGCACCATCTGCTTGGCGTGCGAGCGCCACTGACCGGGTCGCGCGACAGCGACGATGAGCTCCTGAGCGGTGCGAGCGGCCGGCTGACTGAAGCAGAACTTCGCCAAGAGGCGCTTCTTCTCGGAGCTCTTCACCCACACGAACTCCCAGCACTGGAGGTTCGAGGAGTTCGGGGCGAGGAGCGCCCAGTCCAGGGCACGGTTGAGGACCTCGGCGGGGACGGGCGTGTCGTCGTAGACCCGCACGCTCCGGCGCGCCTGGATGATCTTCTCGAAGGCCTCGGGGTCCGTGGGCGGGGCCCATTCGGTGTAACCCAATTCGGGCACCTTAGAGAAAATGTCTGACTCTTCCCCCATGCTATCCTCTGGAAAAATTACAGGTTTTCGCCTATCGTTCACGTTTTCTACTATGGTAGCCCGGCATGAAAAACTTGGTGTCTTTTTTTTCGTTTATTTACTACGCCACGAAGATCTTGGTGATCATAACGCTTGTGAATTGGTGGTTCTCCGAGGCGAACGCTCAGGAGAGAGTCCTCGTATCTGACCGAAAACTGATAAACCTCATCGGCGACGGGATCTTCAAGTTCAAGGCGAGCCTCGACTGTAAGCACGTGCTCGCTGGCTACGACCCCTACGACCGCCAGCGCGGAAAAGTTCTCTACAACGTGTGCGCGGACAACACCATCACCTTCGACCAGCCCGACTCCACCGGCTACCGCGACTGGAACGGCTACTGCGGCCAGACCGCCGTCTCGAACCTGGCCGGGATGCTCTGCCGCCGCTTCATCCATCCCGAGCTCATCGACGACTACGCCACGGACATCACCCCGGGCACGCTCCCCGAGACGAACCAGCTCGCGCTGAATCTTCTTTTCCGCGAGCGCAACTCGCCCGAGGGCCGCACCAATCCGTGTCCTCCGGGCCGCTGGAGAAGTGGCACGGCCCTCACGAAAAAAGGCTTCCTCGCGGGTCTCAGGGAAGCGCTCTGGCAGGGACCGGGTGAGTACAAGCGCCGCAGGCCCGACGGCAGCTGGATCAAGATCACGCCGGTGCCGGTGTTCATCGCTTCGGGCGTGCAGAACATCCACTGGGTGACACTGGTGGATTTCCACGAAAATAAAAAAGACAAGTACGGCTGCGACGCCGTCCTTAACACCTGGGGCATGCAGAAGTACATGACCTGCGAGAACCTCGTGGAGTACGGTTTCACACCGATTTACGGGTACCGCTTCCTGCGCTTCAACTAGCTTAGGCTCGGACGTACTGGTTCTTGATGCTGGTAGAAATTTTTCGGGCCTTCGCCGCGCTCATGCTCGGTGCTTCCATCGCAGCATCGATGAGATGGAGATATTCCCGGATCGCAGGGGAGTGCTGTGCGAGCGTCTGAAGATATCCGAGGAGATGCTCGATCGAGTGTTTCGTAATCTTATAGTTCACGATCTCTGAGACGCGTGACGCTGGAACTCCGATGAGCTTCGCAAGATCAACCGACTTAAGTTTCTTCTCGTTCAAGTACTGAACGAAGTGCCGACACAAAGAGATCTTAAAGCGGTCTTCGATCGAGAGATCAGACTTATTCGTGATATGTGTTAGCTTCGACTTGTTTTTCTTTGCCTGTTCGATGCGCTGGAGGATTTCGTCGTTGGTGTAGTCCATATTTACCATCCGGGAACAATTGTTATGGTGTGGAGCTCGGTTTTCTTGGTCTCGAAGGTATCGAAGATAACCAAAAACTCCTTATCGAAAAATCGACCTTGAACTGGGCAGTTAATTCGAACTGCAAACTTCAACGTGCTACCTTTTCTCTCTTGTGGCTCGATATCTTCATTATGCAAAAGCCGAAGGAACTTGATGACGTCATTTACAGTAAAATTCGTTCGTCGCTTGAGGTTCAGCTTTCGCGTCTTTTTATTGATCCCAAAGTTAATATGATCGATTTCAATACGGATTTTAAGAATCGAGTTTCCGTTGAAAATTATCGGTGACGTGAGTAGGACTTCCTCGATTCGCCCGCGATCGCTTTGGGTGTTTTTCACGCTCATCGCCATGTTCCTTTCGGCATAATAGCACAAAAAGTTACGAAATTTAGTAATTTAATTAAATTACTGTAATTACTATTGTTTCTGGCTTTTAAACGGGTCCGTGAGCACTTCGCCGTGCTGGATGCGCCAGATCTTTACGGCGCGAATGAAGATCACGTGCGCGCTCATGAGCGAGACCACGAGGCCGTGCGTGCCGTCGAGGAAGCCTAAGCGCCAGAAGTAATGGCGCACAAACCTCGCGAGCGGGCGGAAGAAGATGTACATCCAGCCGATGCGCCGGTTGGTTTTCTTGAACTTCTCCACGCGGTCCATCGCGCCCCAGGTGGAGTAGCGGTCGGCCTTGCGCAGGTAGTTCGCAAGATCCGTGTAGGTGTAGTGGAGGATCTTCTTCTTGAGCTTCGAGATGCTCCCCGTGGACTCGACCTCGGCGTGGACCTTGAGGTCCTGGTAGCGGCAAGTGTCGCGCTTGAAGACGCGCACGACCTTGTCCGACTGCCAGCCGGAGTAGTTGATCCGCTTGCCCATGAAGTGGTTCACGCGGTGGATCCAGTAGGCGTCGTGGCGAGCCGTGGGAATCGTCGCCTTGATCTCGCGCTCGAGCTCGGGCGTGCAGCGCTCGTCGGCGTCCAGGAGAAAGATCCACGGGTGCTGGGCCTGGGGGATCGCCCAGTTCTTCTGCGAGGCCGAGTAGCCGTACTCGCGCTGGATGACCCGGGCGCCGCAGCTCTGGGCGATCTCAACCGTCTTGTCCTGGCTGAAGGAGTCGACCACCAGGATCTCGTCCGCCCAGCGCACAGACGCGATAGCGTCCGCGATGTGGCGCTCTTCGTTGAAGGTGGGGATGATGGCCGTGACTTTTTCCATAGACTCGCCTATGATCTTACTCGATGCCGCACTCCCTCGCCAAACCGATTCTCATCATCCAGACAGCCTTTATCGGCGACACGATCCTGGCGAGCTCCTTTGCCCGTGCGGTGCGCGCCCAGTTCCCGGATTCGCCGCTGCATTTCTTCCTCCGGAAGGGCAACGAATCCACTATCCAGGGCCTGCCCTTTGTCGACCGGGTGTGGGTGTGGGACAAGGGCGAGGGCAAAGTCACCTCGCTCTTAAAGCTCATCCGAGAGCTGCGGCAATTTCAGTTCCACGCCGTCTTCAACTTGCACCGCCACTTTAACTCCGGCTTCATCACCGCCCGCATGCGTTCGGAGCACAAGATCGGCTTTGCCGAAAATCCGCTCTCGCTCTTCTATACGCACAAGATTCGCCACCGCATCCCGCACCTCGAAAACGGTGTCGCCTGGCACGAGACGCAGCGAAACCTTCAGCTTCTGAAGGCACTGGTCCCGAGCTACGTCATCCCCAGCGAGCGCGCGCTGTTGCGCCCCGTGCTTCCCCTCGCACCGAAGCACTTCGAGAAAGTTCAAAAATATAAAGCAAGACCCTACGTGGTCGTCGCTCCCGCTTCGGTGTGGTTCACGAAGCAGTGGCCCGAGGCGAGCTACACGGATCTCGTGCGGCGGCTTTCGCAAAGTTTCCAGGTGCTCCTCATCGGAGGGCCTTCTGACCGAGCATTGTGTGACCGAGTCAAGGGTGACACAGAGGCCCTGAACCTGTGTGGAGAACTCAATTTGTTAGACAGCGCCGCGCTCATGGACGGCGCCGCCCGCGTGTTTGTAAATGACTCAGGCCCCTTGCACCTGGCGAGTAGCGTGAACGCC
>JBKHVY010000167.1:0-5666 GCA_046569805.1 Bacteriovoracia bacterium
CGGTGAGCCAGGGCCTTGATCATCTCAAAGCTCGTCGACTGTGCACCGAGCACGATCGAAGCACGAAATTCCACACACGCAGCCGACGAAAGACTGAGGATCTCGCCCACGAGGTGGCGACTCCGAAGGTGTGCCGAGAGTTCGGCTTCAGGCCCTAGCCCTCCGAGGTAGATCACTTTCTTCAGCTTCGCGCGTTTAGCAGCACGAGCAAAGCACGTGGCCCCCTTGGCTTCCTGAAACTCGAAGTCTTCCGCCTCAACGTCGAGGCCATGAACGAGGTAATAGGCGCACTCAACAGACTCCAGAACTTCATTGACCGCATGCTGATTCATGATGTCGCCGCGGATCGTTCGTAGGTTCTTGTGCTGCAAGGGCCAGCGCTCAGGATGGCGCGAGAGAGCGACGACCTCGTGACCCAGATCAAGGAGCTTGAGACTGAGCGCGGTTCCAACAAAACCGGTTGCACCAAAAATAGCAATGCGAGCCATGGTTATCCTTTCGTAAGTTTTTCCAAGTGGCGGCCGAAGGCATTCATGACAATTAAGTGAACCACCGCCTGAGTCCACTTGTAAATAATCCACGGGAGCGCAGGCCGGAAATCATGGATCGCCGCCATCACGTAGCGCTTCTGAAGCACTTCGCGGAACTCGAGGCGCCCGCGATCTTGGGCACCGGCGAGGAGCCCTCCCTTGATGTACAAAAGCTGTCGATCCGGTTGACTGCGCTCCACGGAGTTTTCCAGCAACAGAAGAGTTAGCCGAGGGTGCAGAAAATAGAAACGGCATATGCCATCTTTGACTTCCGTTAAGATGAGAAACTTGAAGAACGCTGGCAGCCACTTGAAGTACTCTTCGGCCACCCACGCCGCGTCTTTGCCCGGCGGGAGCACCAAGCGCTGGACGGAGCGCACGTGCTTCTCGGCCTTGAGCACCACCGGCGTGTGAAAGGCATGCACGTCTCCCTCTGACTGCGGGACCCAGTGCGAGAGAGATTTATCAAACGGCGTCAGCATCAGTTCGCTGCGGGGGAAGCGCGCCTCGGGCCGCACGATCATCGCGTGGCGCAGGCTCAGGACCAGCGGATACACGAGGGCCCGCGGTGCACCAGTGATGAGCGTGACCCAGAAGCGCGAGAACTTCGGACTAAAGGCGGCGACGGAAAGCATCAGAGGGTTCTTTCCGAGGCTTCGCGCTGTGACCTTCATCATCTCGAGATAGGTCATGATCTCTGGACCGCCGACGTCCCAGACCTTTCCTCTGAGCGTGGGATCCTTGAGCGTCGCGGTGATCACGTTGAGAAGATCGTTCAGATCGATCGGCTGAGAGCGCGTGGAGGTCCAGCGCGGACAGAACATCACAGGCAGGCGCTCCACCAGGCGCCGCATGATCGCAAACGACGATCCGCCACGCCCGAGCACCATGCCGGCACGCAAGACGGTCACCTGGTCCACTGCACCCTCGAGGCACTCCTCCACCTCAAGCCGGCTCTTCAAGTGCCAGGAAAGCGCGTGCTGATCCTCCGGCAGAAGGCCCCCGAGGTACAAGATGTGCTGTACGCCGAGTTTGCGGGCCGCGCGCGCGAAGTTATCCGCGAGGATCAGGTCCATATCGTAGAAAGTGCCTTGCGTGAGCGAAGCCGAGGGCAGCATCGAGTGCACGAGGTACACGACTTGGTCACACCCCTGCATCGCCTCGGTAATATCTTTGAGGGAAAACAAATCCGCCTGCCGCCATTCAAGGCGCGCGTGCCCTAGTTTTGGCCTCTGCCGCGAAAGAGCGACTACCGTGAGCTCCGGCTCCTGTTCGAGCCGGGTGAGGAGCGCCTTGCCGATGAATCCGGACGCGCCGGCGACGAGAATGCGTGACATGTTCTTCCCTTGTTGAGGAGAACACAGGATAATAGCAGCATGTCCCTCATGTCATGGCTTCCCTTGGCCTTTAAAGATTTGTTACAGCACGTCCCTACTTTATTGTTCGAAGTGGTCTCCTGGACGTCGCTCTCCCGCGATGCCACCGTCTTATCCAAGCGGCTATTGACCGGCACCGGAGCTGACCTTGCGCGCCAAAAGCTCACTCCTGCGCTTCCAGAGGGCGTGGTTTTCACAACCCACACCGCTGACCTCCCCCACACCGCTCAGGCCCGGCACCTTGTAGGTGAGAAGATCCTCGAGCTCTACTTCCGTCAAATCGCCCGTCCAGGACCGATGTTCCTGGATCTCCGTCTCGCGGGTTTCGGTGTGCATGAAAACCTCATCCAGTGGAACCCCACATCGCTGTGGGCAGAGTTCTCGGAAGACTTCGTCGCGGGCCTTAGTGACCTCTACGCGGGCTTCTACGGTCTCGACGACGAGCTGTTCCAGCGGGGTCTTCTCAAGAGCGGCCTCACCCAGTCGCACTGGAGCGATAAAGATAAGGCCCACATGGCCCAGCTCTTTCGCGCCCACTTTGGCACAGCTCTAGATACGCCCATGGCGTTTAACCTCGAAGCCTTTCAAAAATCGTTTCAGACCGTCTTCGCCTTCTTGCTCGAAAAGAAAGTGAAGCTCACGACGGATTTTCTCCTCTTGGGAGTTATGCTCGTCACGCTCTATTTAAGTCTTGAGGAAATCGGCGGCGAGTTCGCGGTCGCTGAGATCTACCACCGCGCCCAGCGCTAGACCTTACTCGCGATTAATGTTCCGAACCACGACCTCGGGGAACGGGCATGCCGTGAGCTGCAGCTCGCGGAGAGCGGCGAGGGTTAAGCGGCCCGCGCAGAAGATAAGGTTCTTGCAGTCGGCGCAGTCTTGCATCAGGTGCGCACTCTGCATTTGCTCCGCCTGCAGCGCCTCAGCGCGGCGGTGGATCTGCGCCGGCGTAAGACCCGTCACCTCGAGGGCAGGCACGGGGAGAGAGAGGTTATCGTAGACCTGAGGCGAGAGGTAGAGGTGAGACCCACGAATGAACAAGTTGCGACGGCGGAAAAAGTTATGCGTCTTATTGTAGAACGGCAGCGTCATCGCCGCGAAGTGGTCCTGCGTGGCCTCGGCCGCGATCCGCACCTTCCAGTCCTCGAAGCCCGCCTCGAGCTCGAGGCCCGGCTCGAAGAACTCGAGGGTGAAGTCGACGGGACACGCGAAGGCCGCGTTGATCACGTCCTTCGTTGCCATGAACTCTGCGTACTGCGTCCGGCGCACGAGGATCGAGAAGATCTCCTCCGTCTCCGTACTCGTCGCGAGCAAGGGCGCGAGGTAGGTTTTGGGATCCGCGGCAAGGTGTGCGAAGTCGACGTCGACGAGGAAGAAGATCCGGCGCCCCGGGCACAGCAACTGGAGCTCCGTTCGGTGAGCGGTGAAGCTGGCGATCGAGTCACGCAGCTTAAGGCCCGTGTGCGGCGGAAGCAATCCCGGGTCGATTTCTTTGAAGTCGTCCCAGCTCTGGAAAATAATTTCTTTAAGGTCACTCCCCGCCTGAGCGAGGAAACTCTCGAAGAGATTCGCATCGCACGGATGGTAGTAGAGAACGAACTCTGGCCTCTCGACGTCGTTTGTCTTTGTGACCGACCCCATGGAGCTTCCGATTGCGAGAGAAAGTGGCACACCCTAGAGGTGTTTCGACCAGTATAGATAACTCACAGAGATCACACAAATTAAACGTTTTGAAACTTTTTCGGTCTGGTTTGGTCAGGCATGTCCGGAGTCTAACCCTGTTTTTCAAGCTCGTTTAGATACTCAAAAACATCATTCACGGCCTTTTTATTGGCCTCGGTGGGCATGCCCGCGTACTGCTGGGCAATCTTAATGTCTTTGTGTCTCGTCACGGCTTGCGCCATGTCCATGCTGCCTGTCACGCGTCTGGTGATTGTTCCCATACTATGCCTCATCATATGAGTGGCAGAATACTTTGGATAGAGTCCTGCCCTCTTAAGCGCTTCATTGTATTGGTACTGAATCTCTCGATACTGCAGGGGACGACCGCGGTTATGAAAGATATAGCCATTGAGCGCTTCTGGAAGGCGCCTTTGCATAATCTCCCTCACCCGCTCACTCATGGAAGCATAACTGATCTCCCCGTTTTTGGGGCGATCCTTGAGGTAGTCAAACTTCTTATTCTGACCCCAGACTAGAGCGTACTGAACACGGATCTCGCGGTTTTTAAAATCCACGCAATCAGCTTGCAGTCCCGCGATCTCACTCACTCGTGCGGCGAGGTAGAACTGCGTCTCCGCGAAGTCTCGCCAGAAGGGATCAAGCTCTTTGAAGAATTGAATAAGCTCCTCTGGGGTTAATTTCTTTTGTTTGACCTGCGCCTTCTTAATCACTCCTGCCTCCTTATGTCTTTTAAGAACGGGGCTTATAAAAAGAGCGTCGTAGTTTTCGCGGTACCAATTGAAGACCGCTTTTAAATTCTTCAGGTCATTATTGAAATTAATCCGTCTGTTATTGAGCTTTAAGGCCTCTCTCTTTTGATCACTCATGAATCGATCAATCAAGGTCGCCGTGATCTCCACCATTTTGAATTTAAGGAGAGGCTTGAAGAAAATGGCCCTCTCAATCCTTTTATCTCGGGTGGATTTCTCAAGTGTAGACAGTTTATTGTCCTTATACAGATTCCAGACATCTTCAAAAGTAAATCCCAAGTCTTCCCCGTTCATCTTGCCGCGAATGCCATTCAGCACTGGTCTTTCGATCAATAGACTGCGCTCGATAAGCGCTTCGGGGATAGCTGGATGGAAGCTTGCTCGCCAATTGATGGCGTCTTTGAGATTAGAAAACTTGCGGGAGTATTCCTTGCCGTTAATATATTTCACTGCAAGGTACTTCCCATTCTTTAAATCTTTTCTAATTCCTGTATGGTTGGCTAATTTTTTATAGTGGCTCATGATTCATTTCCCTCCATCACCCAATTAAGGATTTGTTCAGGAACGAAAAACAAAAAGCCACGCTTCTTCAGTTTCGGAATTTTCTCATCTGAAGCAAGATTATACACATGCCCTACCGAGCAGCCTAAAAACCTTGCCACATCATCGACTCGCCATATTTTCTTTTCAAAGAGCGCATCACAGAGGTGTCTCTGTGATGCCTGACCATACCATAAATCCGCTCTTCTTTGCATCTGATCTAATTGCATACGCCGCTCTCTTATTCCTTATGCTTATGCAAAATGAACTCGTTCAAGCTCAGATTCAGCCCGTGAGTCTCGTTATAGCGACGATGCAGCAACTGGATTTTCTCTGTATTATTGAGACTCATCTCCTGCAGTTTCACGATGTCTTTGTCGGTGATCTTTCTCACACCAATCTTCAAGAGATCCGTGAAAGTTACCTTGCGACCAAAGGCTTTAGAATTGGCTTTCATGAGCATTTCATTAATGCTTCTGCTCGCCTCTTCTTGCCCTCTTAAATCCAAGACAAAACGCTTTTGAGACTCATCCATCTCGAACTCACGCTTTACTCCCTTAGGCCTTCTCCCCTTCCTCACACCCTGACTCAAATTCGTATCCATAACCATTCTCCTTTAAATTAAAACTGCCCGCACCAGCACTTCCCCATCCATCACACCACCCAAAACTGACTACACCCTAGAAATTTGGTTGAGAGGGGGTAGTCAGTTTTGAAGGTGGGGATTTGATGAATCCTTCCCAACACTTAGCGGGCGGCATGACACAGCGTTTTGTGCCCATGTTACG
>JBKHVY010000168.1:0-5625 GCA_046569805.1 Bacteriovoracia bacterium
AGAACTGGGTGCACCTCATGGAGCTCAAGGATAAGCTGGGGCTGACGCTCATGGCGACCTCAAGTCACAAGGGGAAGAACCTCTTTAAGCAAGTGCTCCCAGAGAAGCCTCTTTTTCTCATGGGCGCCGAGGGCCGGGGTTTGAGTCCCGAAGCTCTTAAAGAAGCCGACGTCTTGGTGCAGATTCCGGGAACCGGCAGTGTCGAGAGCCTCAATGTCTCGACCGCCACGGCCATCTTCATGGGTGAGTGGTACCGCCAGTTCGGGGGCTAGCAAAGACCTGCGGCAAAGAGTCCGGCCGGCAGCACCCGGGGATCGTCGCGGTGCTCGACGCCGAGGTCGCCACACTGAAGCTCGCGCCAGCGGCCGTCCTGCGCCAGGACGTTCTTGAGTGCTTCCTGCTGCACGCCGTGGGTGTGACTCGACAGAAAAAGAAACGCGTTCTTCTTGTTGAGGATCGCGTGGGACTTATCTAGAAAGCTCGCCATGTGCTTTTCGAACTCCCAGACTTCTTTCTTAGCGCCGTGGCCCCAGCTGGGAGGATCGGCGAGCATGCCGTCGAGCCGGAGGCCTTTGTTGTACTGGGAGATGAGGAACTTCTGCGCGTCCTCTTGGATCCAGCGCACGCCCTCGACGTTCGAGGCCCGGGCGTTCTCCTGGCCCCACTCGAGCGCGCCTTTGGAGCTGTCGACGTGCCAGACCTCGGCACCGGCCTTCGCCATCACCAGCGAGGCGGCCCCGGTGTAGCCGAAGAGGTTCGCTACGCGCGGGGCGCGCCCAAGCTTCTCTTTGAGTTCCAGCACGCGCTCCTCGAGCCAGTTCCATACCGGCACCTGCTCAAAAAACAATCCACAGTGGCCAAAGGTCGTGAACTTCAAGCGACACTTGAGCGCCCCGCTCTTCATTTCAAACTTGAGCCACTGTTCTTTGGGTAACGGCTTGTGGTGCTGCCACTGGCCTCCGCCGTCTTTGGTGCGGCTACAGACACTTGTCGCTTTCATCCACTCATCGGCACTGAGCCGTTTCTTCCAGATCGCCTGGGGCGAGGGGCGCTGGACGCGAATGCCGGCGATGAGCTCTAGCTTCATGCCCTCGCCACTATCCAGCAGTTGGTAGTCTTTCAGCGCCTGAGCGCCCGTGGCGAGGTTCATTTGAGCTTAAAGGTGACTTGGAGAGTTGTACTAAAGCTCTGATCGGCGACGTCGATGGTGGGAGCCGCGACGGACTCGGAACCACCGCCACGGGTGCTCATCGCCTTGGCGAAGAACTGCGGCGGGGCCTCTCGGACCATCGGGCTCTCTTGGACCGTGAGGACTTCACCGACCTTGGTGTTCAAGCTCTCGGCCAGGCGCTGCGCCTTCTTGAGCGCGTCCTTCGAAGCCACGTCGAGGCACTTGAGGTACTCGGCCTGGCGCTTTTCAGTAGAAAGAAAGGGGCGGAAATCCCCTGAGGTGGTAAGTCCCGCTTTCGTGGCAGCGGCGATGACGTCACCGAGCTTTGAGATCTGCGAGGTCGTGACCGAGAGCCCCTGTGAAGCGCGGTAGCCCTTCATCACTGACTTGTTGTTTTCCCATTCGCGGTGCGGGTAGACACTAAAATGCGTGGTCTCGAGCACCTGATCGGGAAGCTTGAGTTTCGCGATCTCCGCGCGGGCAGCGTCGATCTTCGTGCTCACGAAGCTCACGGAGGCCGCGGCGTCGGGGGCGGTCTTCTCGACGCTCACGTCCACCGACGCGCGGTCAGGGGCCACCTTCACGCTGCACTCCCCCTGGACGCTGACCGTGCGCTCGGACTTCTCGGCCAGGGCCGGGGTCGCGATGAGGACGAGGAGAAGGAACTTCATTACTTGATCCCGATCGCGGCGAGGTCGCGCGGCGTGACCGCGCTGTTCTTGTCGTCGATCTCGATCACGAACAGCATGCCCTTGATCTTCGCTTCGTTGGCGTAGCTCACGTCAAGGCCCTGAGCTTCCATGAGAACGTTCAAGAGTTCACGCTGGTCTTTATACGTGATTCCATCGTAGGTGTTCTCGCGCTGAGCGATGCAGCCGCTGGTGCGCATGAACGGAAACCACGACGAGCTCGGATCCTGGTTCATCTTCCCGGTGCCGTGGATGCGCAGGAGATTTCGGCCCACGTCGCGGGCGACGTTTGCTGGTTTCCACCAATCGGACTCGATGGAGCTCTGAGGAAGGAGGCTGCGCGTGGCACGCTCGCTCTGCTGGCCCGGTAAAAAGTTAAGGATCAAGCGGCGGAACTTACCGAAAGAAATCTGCTGGTCGGCCGCGGGCATAACGCCGTCGATGGACAGCACGCCTGCGGGAGTGTTCCCGTTACGCTGATACGAAGGGATATTGCGGGCCGATGAGGCGAGAGACGGTTGCGTCCAGAGCTTCCCCTGGTAGTAGACGGGGTTATTGTCTTGGTCGCGCACGGCCATGAGACAGGGCTGCGTGCGCTTGGTGCGACAGAACATATAGATCTTCACGCCGCCTTCGTATTTTCCGTTGATGTACTCCGAGAGATTCGTGGCGTGGTCCCACAGATCGCGAGCAAGCGCGGTCTGATCACCCACGGGACGCTCAGACACAGAGACCCAGCTGGTTTCTTCAGGGAAGGTCGCAAGCGCCTGCTCCACCAGCGTGTCGAGGTTCATTTCATAGAGCTCGAGCTTCAAAGAGGCGACGAGGATCGCGAGCTCTTTGTCACTCGAGAGGCCCGTGATGATGGCCGCTTCGAGGTCTGCCCAGTTGCGTACTTCACCCGCACGGTGAGCGATCACCGCGAGACGCAGCTGTTCGTAGAGGTTAAATTCTTCCTCGACCAGTGTCTCGAGGGCATTTTTGACGTCGATGTTCAGTTCTTCCTGAGCGTCCCAAATGGCATCGACCAGAAGTTTTTGATCTTGTACGGTAAGAGCGACAAGAGATTTGGCGTTCTTCGATTGCAGCCCTTTCATGAAGCGCAGGTAGCTTTGTTCTTCTTGTTCGGGTGTAAACTGAGCGAACGCAGCAAATGAAAGGAAACCAAGGCTTAGGACCAATAATTTAAGCATGAAGACACCTCTCTTTATTTGCTTGCACAGTATCATTTGTAATTTTTATACGGCAAGCTTGATGCGCTGCACTGCGCGTTTGGATACTTAACAATATGTGCATCAGATCTTCGAAAAAACTGTGGTCTCACCCATTTTTTAAAGGTTTAGGCCCTCTTCACCTTGACGCTGACTTGGATAAGACTCATCTTGAAAGAGAATCACTTTGGAGGATTCTATGAAACGCATTTTCTTATTTGTGCTGACGAACATTTTAGTGATGGTAACGGTCAACATCGTTCTCACACTGGTGGGTGGTCACCGCTGGCTTGGTGCTTACGGTATCGACTATCAGGCCCTGATGATCTTCTGCCTCGTTTGGGGTTTTGTCGGATCGGGGATATCTCTCTTGCTCTCAAAGTTCATGGCGAAGTCCATGATGGGTGTCCAGATCGTTGACGAGCGTGGCCAGTATGCGGAACTCGTGCGCAAGGTCCATTTGTACGCCAAGCAGGCGGGCCTCTCAAAGATGCCCGAGGTCGGCGTCTACGATTCACCGGAGGTCAACGCCTTCGCCACGGGCCCGAGCCGCAATAACTCACTCGTCGCAGTGTCGACGGGACTCTTGCGCCAGATGAACTCCGACGAGGTCGACGGCGTGCTCGCCCACGAAGTTGCCCACATCGCGAACGGTGATATGGTCACCATGGCCCTCGTCCAAGGCGTCGTGAACGCTTTCGTGATGTTCTTTGCACGGATCGCAGCTTTCGCGCTTTCCCAGGCCATGGCCGGGAACCGCGACAGCGATGAAGAGCGTCCGGTTGCTCAAGGCTTCATGTTTCACATGATCGTCATGGTGTTCGAGATTGCCTTCAGCTTCCTCGGCATGTTTGTCATCGCCTACTTCTCACGCGTGCGCGAGTTCCGTGCCGATAAAGGTGGAGCGAACTACGCCGGTCGCCAGAAGATGATCGCCGCTCTCCGTCGTCTCAAGACGAAGATGGAGTACCTCGACGATTCCCAGGATGCGATCAAGGCCATGAAGATTTCTTCCAAGAAAGGCTTCATGAACTTCCTTTCTACGCACCCAAGTCTCGATGACCGTATCGCCGCTCTCGAGCGCGCCTAAGACCAAATTCCTGATCGCTGCGCTTGGTGGAGCTCTTCCATCAAGCGCTCGATCAGTTCTCGCACACTCACCACATCCTTGATCATGCCGGCCACTTGGCCTATCTCGAGCTCCCCCTGAGTGAGGTCACCCTCAAGCATGCCCGCACGCGCACGACCATGGCCCAGGATCGCACTCAAGCGTGTGGCGTCGGCGCATTGCTCCTCTGCGGCCTTGATCTCCTCGAAGAAGGCGTTCTTTAGGAGTCGCACCGGGACCGCGCGCTTCATCATCAGCATGGTGTCTGTCGCTTTCGCCGCGACCACGGCGCGCTTGAAGTTCTCATGGGCACTGGCCTCGTGAGTGGCCACAAAGCGCGAGCCGATCTGCACCGCACTTGCTCCGAGCGCCAGGGCAGCGGCGATGCCACGGCCATCGGCGATGCCACCGGCGGCGATCACGGGAATCTTCACCGCATCCACGACCTGAGGGACCAGCACCAGAGTGGTGAGCTCGTCGCGCCCGTTATGGCCTCCGGCCTCGAAGCCTTCGGCCACCACGGCGTCAACGCCCGCGGCCTCGCATTTTTGCGCGAGCTCCGGGGTCGAGACCACGTGGATGACAGTGGCACCGGCGTCCTTGAGCTTCTGCGTGTAGAGCTTCGGTGAACCTGCGGAAGTGATGAAGACGTTGATACCCTCGTCGAGGGCGACCTGGATCTGCTCACCCGTGCGCTCGTAGAGAAGGGGAACGTTCACGGCGAGGGGTCCCTGAGTCAGGGCGCGGGCCTTTTTGATGTGTTCGCGTAGGAGATCGGGCTTCATGGAGCCCGCACCAATCGTGCCCAAGGCCCCGGCGCTCGCTGCTGCGGCCGCAAGCTTCGCACCGGAGACCCACACCATTCCGGCCTGGATGATGGGAGTGGAGAGACCCAGTCGTTGGCAAAATGGATTCATGGGTAACCTTCTCTCGTCTTTAGGTCAGGTCACTCAACGGACCGACCGGGTGCTTTTTAAGTTCTTCCAGTATCGCTTGGTCTGACGGGCTTTGCCAGCTGGCGCGAGTCGAGGTGCGCTTTGCTCCGAAGCCCGTGCCCGCGCTAATTCCCCAGCCCACAGCGTGCAGTGCTTTCCTGACGGCGATACTCGCAGAATAGGTGGAGAGTTTGGCGTGTGTGTGACTGCGCGAGCCGAGCAGAGCAAACCACTCCTTAGTCCAGAGCGAAGGGCTGCGCTTTGGGGAAAAGGCGTCTTGGTAGATGACGTGGAAGCGATGATCCGGGTTGAAGTGCTGAAGGGTCTGACGGGCATCGCCGACGAGAACACTCAGATGATGAGTAGGGGAGGACTCGGAGTAGGTGACGAGGCCGTCGCGGTCGACCCTCTCGGCGCGGGGGAGGACCCAGCGCACGAGCGCTTCGTCGATCTCGAGGGCGGTGTAGCTGAGAAAGCAGCCGGGAAACCGACCGGCGAGCTCGCGCGTGAG
>JBKHVY010000169.1:0-5625 GCA_046569805.1 Bacteriovoracia bacterium
ACGGCTTGAAACGTCGTCGCCCAACCCGCTGAAATCATGAGTAAGTTAGCGATCACTAATGGGATAAATCTCATCATATTTAACTGATCGGCACGATCAGCTAAAAACTTGAGCGACCTAGTTTCGTCGCCTATCCTGTCAGGGCATGTTGAAACGTTATTGCCACTTTTTCGGTCTCCTCACACTGGCCATTCTCTACAGCTGGACGCTGCCCGAATGGCCTCAAGTGGGAGACTCTACCGAGATCGTCCTTCGCGGTTGGACGTGGGGTGCAATCCACGCCCCCGGGTACCCCCTGGCAACTCTCTACTACTCACTGAGTAAGTTCCTTCCGTTCTCCAATCCCGTCACAAGTGCTGCTCTACTCACCACGCTGCCCGCACTCGGTGCACTCGTAATTATTTTTCGAGCGTGGGGCGAAGAGACAAGCCAGAGTCTTAGAACACTTCTCACAGTGTTTCTCGGAACTCAGCCTCTGTTTTGGACTTATGCCGTTACGCCGGAGGTCTTCTCGATCCATCTTTTGTTCGTCGCTGTGTTCTTGGAGTTTGCGCTGCGGCCCGAGCGCTATCTTTCGAAAACCTGGACGGGACTTGCGGCGCTCTCTGTGCTCCACCATCACACGATTATTTTTCTCGCACCCGTTGTGCTAAGAGCTGCGATCCTGCACCGGCGCCATCGAGGTGCTCACGTCTTTGCCGTGGTTGCCGGCCTTGGGGCCCTGAGTGGCTATCTTCTACTCTTTGCCTTCGATACCTCCGATGCTTGGAGCTGGTACGAATTCAACACCATTTCTGATGTAGGACGCCACTTCCTGCGTTCGGACTACGGCACATTCCGACTCGCGGCCACAGGAGCAGCGGCATCGACGCTCGAGCGCATCACTTCTTTCATCGATTTTCTATTCTTTGCGGGACTCTCAATTGTCTTACTCGTGGCGTGGAATTATCGTCGCGTAAAAGACACTCCCCAACTCCCTGCTCTGCAACTCCTCTTTTCCCTGACCGGCATCTACGTGCTCTCTTTTAGTTTTCTTTCTGGTCTCGATCCTGAGGGTATCGACCAAGAAACCTGGAAGCGATTTAGTCTTATGCCACTCACGCTCTTGGTGTTCTCGTTTGGAAAAATCCTCCTCCATCTTCCGAAGAACAGCACTCGCATCGTCATCTCGTTGGTGCTGCTTCAGACAATGCATCAGACCTACCAGTTCATAGGTCATGTAGAGTCTGGTGTCCGAGACGTGCCCGCGAAGCACAACCTGCAGCTTCTCACCACACTTCCGAAGGACTCGGTCCTTCTGACGGTCGGTGATTCCGCGTTCTTCATGACGGGCCACTGGCAGGAAGTAATGGGAATCCGGCGCGATGTCCGAATCTTTCCGGCAACCGCGCATCCGAACTTTCTCACAAAGTTGATTCGAAGGAACTCGGACATCTTCACGATCTCGGTGCCCGATGGCCCGTGGCTCTACCAGATTGATTTCACCCGCCACCCGGTCTTCGCCATGCACGGAGTTTCTTTTCAGGCCAGAGGAAGATTCCCGCTCAGTCTTCGCTACCAGAACCACCGCCTCCAGCTGCTGAAAGGAGCCAGCCCCCTCGCCCTCGACTGCGCTTCGGATGTCTCTGCGTATCCAGGCCACACTTCGCCCTTCGATGCCATCACCGAGGCAGGGATCATTGGTCTTCAGTACGGATCCTGCGAATTGTACCAGGCGCTCGTGGCCCTTCGCTCTGGCCGCCCAGACGAAGCCCTCGCATTTGTTCAAGAAGGCCTCTTGCGCAATCCCTTCAACTTTCAACTAAAGAATCTGCGCTGTGATTTAGTCAAGACACTCCGGCCGGAAGAGAGTGCGGGCTGTGGTAATGACCTCGATCACGAACTGACCAAGGTCCACCCCTTCTACCTCGCGCAGCCGCTGCGACTTCCACCGGACGCCACGATCCCCGACTAGTGCAAGCTCCGGGTCTGAATTTTCTGACCGTCGAAGACCATCTCCGCATGAGCGATTTTTCCGAACAAGGGTTCAGCGTCGATGACGACGAGAGTATTATTTTTTTGCGCGAGGTCGCGCAGGAACTCGCCGACGCGGAGGATCTCCTTGCTCGAGAGACCGAACGAGAGGTTCTCGAAGACGATGAGCGACTCCTCGATGTCCTTCAGGAGCTTCGAGAGAAGGTACAGGCGCTGGCGCTCGCCGCCGGAGAGCGAGTTCAGCGGTCGCTCGAGCGAGAGGTAGTCGAGGTTCAGGATCTTCATGTACTCCCAGGTACGCTTGAACTTCGGCGTGAGGTCGATGCGCGAGAGCACTTCGTTGAGGGGCCGGTTGAACGCATCCGCCACGCTCATGTATCCATCGCTTATTTCAGCGTAGAGGGGCTTGATGCGCTTTCCTTTGCAGTCGTCGCACGGAAGGACGATGTCTTCGAGGTACTGCATCTCAATCACGAGGTGACCACGGCCCTCGCAGCGCACGCACATCCCGAGCTCCGAGTTCGGTGACAGGTGACCATCCTTAATCCCCATCGCTTTCGCTACTGGTAGCTTGAGGAAGTGCTTGCGCACGGCCGGCGCGAGTTCCGTGAGGCTTCCGACAGAAGAGCGAGACGTGTAGCGATTAAGGTTTGAATCGACGACGATCACGTCCACGAGTCCCTTGTGTCCCTTGATCGACTCACACGAGCCGGGCTCATCCACTAGATTTTCTTTATACATCTCGCGATGAATTCCCTGAGCGAGGACCTTCACGAGGCAAGAGGATTTCCCAGTCCCTGACGAACCATGAACCCAGGTGAGCTGGCCCAGCGGGAGCTTGAAATCCCCCCACTCTTTGCCGAAGGAGCTCGCCCCCTTGACCTCGATGAACCCCGCGGCTTTTGCCGACACGCTCTTCAGCGGAGCGAAGCTAGCTGCCGCCGGAAACTTCCAATCTTTCGTGGGCCCCTGGAACAGCACCTCACCGCCCCGCGATCCCGACTCCGGTCCCATGACAAAGAGGTGATCAGACGCCTTGAGCATAGTTTCCGAGTGATCGATGACGATCACAGTATTGCCTTGGTTAATGACTTCGCGCAGGCCCTTGAGCAGCATCTTCTGCTCTTCGGTGCCAAGGCCGAGACTCGGCTCGTCCAAGATAAACAGAGCGTCTGTGCCCTGGAAGGAAAGGTACTTCAGGAGCAAGAGTCGCTGGTACTCGCCAGCGGAGAGAGAGCGAGTTTTTCGTCCAAGAAAAAGGTGGCCTAGGCCCATGGAAGTGGCAAGCTGTCCCTTGTGGCGCAGATCCTTTAGGAGATCCGCCACGTGACCTACAGGAGACGCGGTCACAGAGTCGAGGAGCTGCTGGAGCTCGGCGATCGTCATGCCCGCGAACTCTCCGAGGGACAAGAACCGGCCTCCGAACTTAAAGCGATGATTTTGAACTTTCTCATCGAGGCGCGAGCCCTGGCACACGGAGCAGATCTCTTCCTTCTGCATCTTGCGCATGAACACGCGCACCGCCGGCTTATAGCGCTTAGACTCGAGGTAGGTCTTCACACCCTCGAAACCCTCCCAGTCGCCCTCCCCCTCATCGAGGACCTTGAAGAATTCCTTCGGGAGCTTCTTGATCGGGACGTCCGTAGGCCACTTGCGCTTCTTCATGACCTTGAGGAGCTGCGCGTGCCACCAGTCGAGGGGCCCGAACTTGAGGAAGGCGATACCGTTCTCGTCCACGGCAAGCTCACGGTCGACCATCTTCTTCGGGTCGTAGACGAGGTTCGCGCCGAAGCCGCTACAGGCCTTACACGCGCCAAGCGCCGAGTGTGGCGTGAAGGCACTGGCCGTTAGTCCCTGCTTTCCGGTGTAATCGCACTTCGGACACTTGCGCATGGATACGTAGCCAAACGGCAGGAGCTTCTTCTGGCCCTCGGCCCACAGAAAAATGGGGCGCCCTTCGATCTTCTTAATCGTATCTGCGTTCTTCTGATCCAAGGACGCGAGCGTCGACTCCTTGAAGCGAAACACTTCCCAGTAGTCGTCCGCGGGATCGAACGTACCCATCGTCTTTCGTTCGCTGCTCCAAGAGCGTGGTGGTGCGAAGTCGAGGCCCAGGATCGCCTGACCTAGTTCCGCCGAGATGACGAGGTGCCAGACCTCACCCTTCCTACCAGCGATGAAGTTTGCCAGTTGCTGAGAAAAAGGAACGACTCGGACTTCTTCGTTATGCGTCGGACAATATTCTTTTGCGTAGTGGAAGTAGAGGCCCTGGAGGATCTCCGTCATGCGCATGATATCTGCAACGACTGAGCGAGACCCCATGACCGGGTTAATCTGTGGCAGTCCGAAGACCGGCAGGACGGGGAAAATCTCATCGACATCGACCGCCGCAGGGCGATCGGCGAAGAACTTCATGGAATTAGGAAACGAGTTCACGAACCGGCGGCGCGATTCACTCAACAGGGTATGAAACGCCAGAGACGTCTTGCCAGAGCCAGACGGACCGGCGAAGCAGATGAGCTTGCGAAGAGGGATGTCCAAATCAACATTCTTGAGGTTGTGCACCCGCGCTCCGCGGATCCGAATGTGATCTTGTTCTTTCATGGCGACAGCATAATGCTTCGGAGGCTTTTGGCGAAGCGAGAAAAAATGCTGTTGGAGTGATGATAAAGAAAAAGGGGCCCCGTAAGGCCCCTTTCCAGAGATTCTGTTCGTGCAGATTAACGCTTAGAGAACTGGCAAGAACGACGTGCTCCGCGGAGACCGTACTTCTTACGCTCAACCTTACGCGAGTCACGAGTGAGGAAGCCGGCCTTCTTGAGTTCCGCGCGAGAGTTCGGAGCGAGCTTCAAGAGTGCGCGAGCGATACCCAAACGAATCGCACCAGCTTGACCAGTCACACCGCCGCCCTTGACGTTGATGTGGAAGTCGTAGCCGTTATCCATCTTCAGAAGCTGAAGTGGCTGGTTAACGATGATGCGGCTTGTACCGACTGGGAAGTAGTCAGTGAGTTCGCGGTGGTTGATGAGGATTTTCCCGTTTCCACGAGAAACATATACTCGGGCCACAGAAGTTTTGCGGCGGCCGAGAGTGTGAACGTCGTATGCTTTTACTTTACTCATGGTCTTATCCTTAGAGGTTCAATTTCAGAGTTTCTGGTTTCTGAGCTTCGTGAGTGTGAGTTGCGCCAACAAACACTTTGAGCTTGGTCAACTGCTTACGGCCGAGAGTGTTCTTCGGGAGCATGCCCTTAACGGCTTCCATCACGATGAGCTCTGGGTGCTTCGCGAGCTGTTCTTTCGCTGTACGTTGCTTGATTCCACCGATGTGGTTCGTGTGCCAGAAATAAACCTTCTCGTCCCACTTCTTACCAGTGAACTTTACTTTCTCTGCATTAACGACAACGACGAAATCGCCGGCATCATTATTTGTGCAAAAGCTTGGCTTGTTCTTGCCGCGCAAAACTTTTGCAACTTCAGAAGCAAGGCGTCCCACCACCATGTCTGTGGCGTCGACGACCCACCATTTCTTATTCAACATATCCGCTTCTTTAAGAGCGAATGACTTTTGCGTTAACATAAATGCACCTCATAAAAACAATAAATATTCTTTCCCCGGTTACCGTCGCTCTTCATAATGTTGAAGTAGAGG
>JBKHVY010000170.1:0-5291 GCA_046569805.1 Bacteriovoracia bacterium
GACACGGACGAATAAGCAACGAGCTTCTTCACATCGTCTTGTGCCATGGCACACAGTGCGCCGTAGATGACTGAGATCAATCCAAGCACACCGATGATGGTCGAGTATTCAACTGATGCCGCAGGGAAAATCGGGAAAGCAATCCGGAGGAAGCCGTAAGTTCCCATTTTCAACAGAACACCCGCGAGAATAACCGAAACTGCTGTTGGTGCCTGTACGTGTGCGTGTGGCAACCAAGTGTGGAAAGGGAAAACAGGAACTTTAATCGCAAAGCCGAGGAACATGGCCCAGAAGAAGAGGCGCTCGAAGTTGAACTCTGAACCAAAGATAGAAACCGTTAACTCAGAGAACTTTCCGCCATGCATCGCGAGGATATTAAACGAATCGACGCCCTTACCGGTCGCGTAGTAGAGAGCGATGATACCGACGAGCATCACGATCGAACCGAAGAACGTGTAGAGGAAGAACTTCACGGCGGCGTATTCGCGGTTTTCGCCGCCCCAGATTCCGATCAGGAAGAACATCGGTAGAAGCATGACTTCCCAGTAGACGTAGAAGAGGAAGAAATCGAGAGAGAAGAACACGCCGAAGACTGTCGACTGGAGCATGAGCAAGAGGGCGAAGTAACCCTTAAGGCTCTTCTCGACGGTCCAAGATGACATGATACAGAGGAAGAACAACAGGCCATTCAAAAGCGTCATCGGCAAAGAGATACCGTCGATACCGAGGCTATAGAAAATATGGAACTGCTCGATCCACGGAAACTTGACCAAGAAGTCGGGCTGCATCCCAGCGATGCTTTCATCGAAGTTTGCATACAGCACAAGCGTCAGAGCGAATGTAATCGCCGTCGACACCAGCGCGGTCCAACGAATCGCATTGTCATTGCCCTTCGGTATGCAAAGTACTGCGGCCATGCCGACCACGGGTGACCAAAGAATCCAATTAAGAAGACCGTTCACGTTATTCTCCTCGCGCTAGTTACAGCAAAAATATCAAAGTTTTAAAGTCCAAACATATCCAGCCAGCGTCACGATCAGTACCACAAAGTAGAACTGAATCTTACCGGACTGAACGATTCGCAAAACCAAGTTAAACAGATTGACAGCGACACCTGTACCATCGACACCAATCGCGTCAACAACAACATCATCGAACCACTTCGAAGCACGGAACAGCTGGCGATTAATCCAGGCCCAGCCGTCGACCGCAAAGCGGTCATAGATTCCCATGTCAAACCAAGCGAGCATGCGGTTGAAAGGGATAAGACCCTTCTGAATCATGCCGCCCACATAGAGATCGTCGAAGTAATAACGGTTCTGAAGAGCCTTCGTCCATCCCTTGAAAGTATCGGCAAGCGGCTTAACGCTACCCTTGATGTACATCAAGAAGGCGAGGAAGATTCCCCCGAAAGCAATGAAGATCGAAGAGATGGCACCGATCGTGTGAGCCGAGTGGATTCCGTGCTCGTTGTCAGCCGCTGGGCCAACGTAGCCAGTTTGGTGCTCGTAAGAAGCCTTTGGTAGTTCTGTCTTTGATCTCGTGTCGCTTGAACCAAAGGCTTCGCGCGGATGATCCACAAACTTCGAAACCACCGGCGCTTCGACAAGAATCTTGAACCACTCGGTTTTACTTCCAAAGACCTTACCAAATGATTGGCCCGTGAGCGTACCACAGTACCAGAAGCCCAGAGTGAACACGGTTAAGATAAGAAGCGGAACGTTGCTGTTGAAGCCGAGGTGTTCTTGGTGGCAGTGGTCGTAGATATGGTGGTCTCGCGCCTTGCCGAAGAAAATCAAGAACATCATGCGGAACATGTAGAACGCCGTGAGGAAGGCGCCGGCGAAGCCGAGGACCGGAACAATCATCCAGACTTTATTCTGGCCCGCGAACACGCCCCAGAAGAGAGCGTCACCAAGGATGCGGTCTTTTGAAACGAAGCCGGCAAAGAATGGAACACCAGCGATCGCGAGCGTACAACACATCATCGCCAGGAACGTGAAGGGAAGCTTCTTGCGGAGGCCACCGAGCTTCGGCATCTCTTGCTCGTGAACAGAGTGGATAACAGATCCAGCTGAGAGGAAGAGACACGCTTTAAATACGGCGTGAGTGATCAGGTGCATGAAGGCTGCGTTGTAAGACCCAACGCCGACACCCATAACCATGTAGCCAAGCTGCGAGATTGTTGAGAACGCCAAAACCGCCTTTAGGTCCGTCTGGACTAGAGCGATGGTCGCGGCACCGAAGGCCGTGATCGCACCGATCAGAGCAATGAAATGGGTCAAGTCACCCTCAACCATCAACGGATAAGTACGAAGTGAAAGATAAACACCTGCGGCAACCATGGTCGCAGCATGGATCAGCGCCGAACATGGGGTCGGCCCCATCATCGCGTCTGGGAGCCAGACCTGGAGTGGGAACTGGGCTGACTTTCCGATAGTTCCCATGAACACGCAGAAGGCTGCGAATGTCGCGAGGGAAATTCCCCAAACCTGAAGACCGGCAAACTTACCATCAGCGATAGCAGCGTAAATATCGACGAAATTCACAGATCCGACGACCTGCCACACCATGACCATACCGAGCAAGAGGAATACGTCGCCCACGCGAGTTGTCATGAACGCTTTCAGAGATGCGTCTCCGGCCTTCTCTTTTTCGTAATAGAAACCAATCAGTGAGTAAGAGCAGAACCCCATGATCTCCCAGAAAATGAACAGGGAAAGGAGGTTGTCTGAAAGGACCAGGCCAAGCATGGCACTGGTAAAGAGAGAAACGTAGACGAAGAAACGGCCATAGCGTGGATCATCGTGCATGTACCAGGTTGAGAAGAGGTGAATGAGCGTGGCAACGCCTGTCACCATCAGCAACATGATCGCGGTCATGTTGTCGATATAGATCCCCATGTCGATCTTAAACGACTGCCCACCAGCGGAAAGATCAAACCAGTTAAACACTTTATGGATGTAGTAGTCCGTCGCGAAAGTGCCAGTGAAGTCTAAGAAAATCCGTAACGCAAAAAGGAATGAAACAAAGATCGCCAACACGGCGAGCCAATCACCCTTGCGCGGCAACTTATGACCGATGAAGGCATTTATGACGAAAGCGAAGAACGGGCACAGGAAAATCGGGGCAATGGTACCAATTGTGTAATCCATGACATTAATTCCTTAACTGAGTCGCTTCATCGATGTGGATTGTTTCTTTGAGCTGGAAAAAGCGAATAACGATCGCAAGGCCGACAGCTGCTTCAGCGGCCGCAACGACGATAATGAAGAGGCTGAAGATATGTCCATCGAGGTTGCCAGTCACAAACTTAGAGTAAGCAACAAAGTTCAGTGCCGCCGCATTCAAGATAAGCTCAATCCCCAAAAGGATCGCCACGATGTTCTTTCGAGACATCATGACCATGATTCCAATCAGGAACAAGATCATCGAGATAACGAGATATGACGCCAAGTTAATCACGGGCGTACTCCTTATTGCTTGCGCGGGCGAGCAATGATCGCTGCACCGACGAGGGCTCCGAGCAAAAGCACGGAAGAGAGTTCAAAGGCCAAAACATGATCTTTCACCAATAGGTGACCGATCTTATTAACGGTAGATTCGAAGCTACCGTCATTCTTAAGCGTAGACATTGATCCGAGACGGGATAGGAGCTGGATGTTCGTTAGCAAAAAGACGAGTGCCACGAGTGCGCCCACGCTGTAGCTCCAAGCATTGCCCATGGTTGGCATGAGGCCAAGGAGATTCTGTGCCTTCGAAATGAAGTCTTTGCCACCTGTGAGCATAACCGCGAAGAGCATCAGGATAACGATACCGCCGACGTAAACCATGACCTGTGTGACAGCAACGAAGTCCGCACCCAGGGTCGCATAGAGACCCGCAATTCCGATAAGGGAACCGAGGAGGAAGATACAAGAGTGCATGATGTTCTTGGTGGTCAGCACAAGAACCGCGCTCACAACTGTTAGCAGAGCAGAAGCGGCAAAGAGGAAATTCAAAAACATATCAGTGTCCCATCAGTAGTTGGGCCATGGATTGGCCCTTGAAGACGACCATCCAAACAGCGCAACCTACAAGGTTGAAAATCGCAATCGGCGTAAGGTATTTCCAGCAGATCGACATCAGTTGGTCAACGCGAAGACGCGGAAAGGTCCAGCGAACCCAAATAACAACATAATAAAGAGCGAGAGACTTACCAACGATGATGCTGACTTGTACCAGCTGGATCGGGATCATGTCGATCTCGAGCTTGAACGGAAGGTTATAACCGCCCAAAAAGAGGGCCGCAGCGACACCACTTACAACAAAAACTTCGATGTACTCAGCTAAGGCAAAGAATCCGAAGCGCATGCCAGTGTATTCTGTGTGATAACCCGAAACGAGCTCTGATTCAGCCTCTGGAAGATCGAAAGGCGCACGGTTGGTCTCTGCGAGAGCTCCAACGAAATAAACAAAGAAGGCGATGAACGCGAAAGGGTTGTGGAAAATGAACCAGTTCGTCAGGAACCCTTCCTGCTTCGCGATGATGTTGCCGAAGGACATTGATCCTGCGAGAAGCGTGATGGCCAAAACAGAGATTGTGACTGGAATCTCGTAAGAAATGATCTGCGAAGCCCCGCGCATTCCTCCCAACATTGACCACTTTGAGTTAGAGGCGTATCCGCCCAAAAACACACCCACACCAACCAGAGAGGAAATCGCAATGAGGTAAAAGACGCCGACGTTGAGGTCAACAAGAGTGAAGCCGCTAGAAACCGGGAAAACCGCGAGCGTTGCGAAGACACCAAGAAGACACAGGGCCGGAGCGAGATAAAAAAGAAATTTATCTGCCGAGCGGGGCATGACATCTTCTTTTGTGATCATCTTTACGCCGTCCGCAAGAAACTGCAGAAGACCGAAGGGACCAACACGGTTAGGGCCCATACGCATCTGAATATCAGCCGAGATTTTTCGCTCAGCATATGTTCCCAGGCCACCGATCGTCGCGGCGACGGCAACAAAGATTCCGGCGAAGACTAAAAAGATAATCGTCGTAAGCAGAAGAGAATTCTGACCAAAGATAGCCGTCAGATAATCAAAAAACTCATACTGAGCAAGATAGCTAACTACTGTTTCATTCATGCTGAAGCCTTCTTCACTTGCTCGGCCAACGTGGCTTTACGAGCAGATACTTGGTAACTCTTCACCCAATCCAGGTCGCCCTTTTTCCAGCAATAAGCGATGCCTTCGATGAGAACTGAAATAAAGCTCAGGAACACCAACAGAATGTAAGTACCTTCGCCCATAGC
>JBKHVY010000170.1:5327-5582 GCA_046569805.1 Bacteriovoracia bacterium
TGGGACAGACTCAACGTCGAAGATAATAAAAATCAATCCCACAACATAGAAGCGGACGTTGAACGCTGACCAAGCAGTTCCAACGGGCTCTTCACCACATTCATACGCCGTCTCTTTCAAATACGAGGGCTTCTTGCGACTCAGAAGAACAGACGCAAAATGTCCGCCCAAGAAAAGCGCGATAGCTAGACCCATCATTATAACAATAGGCATCAATCCATCGATCTGAGTGGATGTCATGGAGGTCTCCAAAGA
>JBKHVY010000171.1:0-5547 GCA_046569805.1 Bacteriovoracia bacterium
TCAACGCCCTCGACACCACCAGCGGAGGCAGCATTCCGAGTACTATTAGTCACTGACGCTTGCCCAACAAAAACAGCGCTTTTATACTAAGTGAAGTTTTCCTCCCCCTTCAGCAAAGGATCATTTGTGGCAGCGAAAAAAGTAAAAAAAGCCCCTGCGAAAAAGAAAGCCCCCGCAAAGAAAGTCGTGAAGCCCGCGAAGAAGGCAGCTCCGAAGAAAGCTCCGGCCAAGAAAGCCGCCAAGCCTGTGAAGAAAGTTGCCGCAAAGAAAGCTCCAGCGAAAAAAACAGCGAAGCCCGCAAAACCTGTGAAGAAAGTCGCAGCCAAGAAAGCTCCGGCAAAGAAAGTCGTGAAGACCGCGAAGAAGGCCGAGCCGAAAGCTGCTCCGAAGAAAGCCGACGCGAAAAAAACGAAGATCGAAGTCCTTCCCGCAGTCACCGCCAAGGCCGCTCCGGCGCACGCGCAGACTGCAGGTTTCGATGAAGACTACACCTCCGACGGCGCTGACGAGTTCGACGCGGACTTCGACGACGAAGAGACTGCCGACGCACCGGCCAAGCCTGCCGACGAAGTCGCTCCCGAAGAAGAAGAGGAAGAAGGATCCTACGGTTACGGCTGGGGCTACGAAGAGGGCCTCGACAACCCAGAAGAAGTCGAGGAAGACGAAGTCTTCGACGAGGACGAGGAATACGTGAAGGGGCCAAAGAAGCCTGGCACGGATGAAGACGAAGAAGAAGACTAGGAATGAACGATTGAGGTGGCCTTCGAGGCCACTTCTTATTTGAGGTGCTATGAAAAAGCTCGAACTCTACTACTTCGACGAATGCCCGTACTGCCAGATCGTGCTCCGAGCGATCCAGGACGTGAGCTTCGAGTCCCACGTGCAGCTGAAGAACACCATGCGTGATCCTGCGCACCGAGAGAAGCTCAAGAAAGACACCGGGCGCACGACTGTCCCTTGCCTCTACATCGACGGCGTGCCGATGTTCGAGAGCCGCGACATCGCGGCGTGGCTTAAAGATTACGCGAAGACGCAGAAGTAAGGAGATCGCATGGAAATCCGAGACCCCGTTCACGGTTCGATCGCGATCCACGACGCGGAGATCGCGATCATCGATCACCCTTTTTTTCAGCGCCTGCGAAACATCAAGCAGCTAGGCTTCTCGGAGTTCGTGTTCCCCGGCGCCACGCACACGCGCTACCTCCATTCGATCGGCGTCATGAACGTCGGCTCAATGGTGTTCAACGCCCTCTTTAAAGACAAACTCTACGACAAAGAATTTCTCCGTCTGCGACAGACGCTCCGCCTGGGCTGCCTCTTGCACGACATCGGCCACGCACCACTTTCCCATGCGACGGAAAGCGTGATGCCGATGGTGTCGGAGCTCAAACTCCCACGGCGCTTCGATAGCGGCAAGGCCCGCCAGGCGTCGCACGAAGACTACACGCTCAAGAGCATCGTTGACTCGAGCTTCACGGCGTCGTTTAAGAACGTGCGCAGCGAGTTCGGTGTCACACCCGAAGCCGTCGCGGAACTTGTGCTCGGTGAAACGCAAGACCCAGAGTACTTCAAGGTCGCCGGCGTCGACTACTTCCCGCTCCTGCACCAGCTCGTCTCCTCGGAGATGGACTGCGACCGCATGGACTATCTCCTGCGCGATAGCTACTTCTGCGGCGTGAGCTACGGAAAGTTCGACCTCGACTGGATCATCGATAACCTGCAAGTCTGCCAGGAGAATGGCCGCGCGTACCTTGGCATCAGCGAACGTGCTGTCTCGACCTTCGATGACTTCCTTCTAAGTCGCTTTCACATGTTCATGATGGTCTACTTCCACTACCGTGCGGTCTGCCTCGAGCAGATGCTCATGCGCTACTTCAAGGCCTCCGGCACCAGCGAGTACAAGATCCCGGCGGACATCGAAGCCTACCTCGACCACGACGATCCGCACCTGTGGAAGATCCACCGCCGGAGTTCGGACCCGTGGGCGAAACGCGTGGTTCGCAATCATATCCCCAAGAAAGTCATGGAGACCT
Source organism: Bacteriovoracia bacterium (assembly GCA_046569805.1). Classification (GTDB taxonomy): domain Bacteria; phylum Bdellovibrionota; class Bacteriovoracia; order Bacteriovoracales; family Bacteriovoracaceae; genus UBA6144. The sequence continues at coordinate 2,034 of JBKHVY010000171.1, forward strand.
TTGGCCCTGACGGCGAAGACCGCATGGCGCTCCTCGAAGCCTACCTCAAGGAAGCTAACATCGATTACATCAAGTGCTCCTCGAAGGGCCGCCTCTCGAAGTACTACGCGGACTCGGTACCGTCCAACACCTACCCCATGAAAGTCGTCCGTGAAGCGCCCCTGGCCGGCGACCGGCGCCACATCAACGTCAACCAGGCGACGGACCTCTTCGAGAAGTACTCCAAGAGCCACGCGGTCAATCGCTTGCACCTCGACTTCGACGACCTGAGCGCGACCCAACAGCAGTCCATCATCAACATCGTGAGGATGTAGTTTGCAGAAGGTCTTCCTCTACGTCACGCTCATCATCTTTTACCTTGGGATCTCCAAGGCCTTGTCGCCGACAGAGATCGGCATGGACTACGTTCCTGACGAACGAGGTCTGTCTCAAATCATTCCTGGGCAGAACGTGTCAGTGATCCTCACGGACACCCATGCCACGGGCTTCCTCATCAAAACCTACTACCAGAAGTTTCGTCTCGTTTACGGCTTCCAGGGTGTGGAAGAAATGATCGTTCGCACCTCGCGTGAGTTCGCCATGAAGAACCGCGAGAACATCGGCATGTCGCTCTTCCGGCGCACGGAGGGGGTTGAAGAATTGCTCCCCATGCCTCCGGGTGTGACCTACGTCGGCAACCGCGGCTTCGGCGAGTGGCGCCAGGACAAGAAAGGCGTCATGCGCTGGCGCTTCTACCGCGCCTATAAAAACCTTCCGCGATATCTTGGCTGGGGCACCTGGCGACCAGACCCAGGATTTCAGGAAGACTATGTTGCCTACTCTGAGCGCCAGACTCCTTACTACGGACGGAACAATGAGTTCGGAACGAAGGGTTCTGTCACCAAGAAAAACTTTCCAAACTTCTTCAAGCCCGAACGGCAGCAGAAGGTGGACCTAAAGTCCTTAATGGTGCGCTACCTCAAAGAGAACTTCTAAAGACAAGGCTTTGCCATGAACGAAATCTTCGATCGCTTGCTCATTCGCTTCATCCTCGTGGGTGTGGTCTGCGGCGTCCTCTTCATCTACAAATACGCGCACGCCCTCTTCTACCCAACGGTCAAGCAGCAGGTCACGAAGCGCTTCTACCCGGCGCAGAACCCGGCCGACACGCTCCACCTCTTCGCGCGGCTCATCGGCTTCACGGTGATTCTTAGCTCGCTCGGCTTCGACGAGAGCCATGGCATTTTCCTCAGCATCTTCCACTTCCTCGTGTGGGGCACGCTCACGTGTGCGCTCTACCTCATCTCCCTCTTTGTCATCGAGAGCATCGTTCTCTACAACTTCGAGTACAAAGACGAGATCCTGAAGCGCCAGAACCTTAGCTACGCCCTCGTTTGTGTCTCCCACGCCATCGCCGTCGCCCACGTCACGCGTGCGGTCGTCGACCAGTCGGAAAACTCACTTGTGATCCTTCTCGTCCTATGGCTCCTGTCGATGGTGTTCCTTGGCTTCGGCGCGAAGTACTTCGCGCTGCTCTCGAAGCTCAACTTCGAACGCTTAATCACCCAGCAGAAAACCACCGCTGCGTTCTCCTACCTGGGCTTCACGCTAGGCCTCGGATGGCTCATCGGCGAGAGCTTCGAGCAGGAGCACTACGACATCACCATGTACTGTGTGCAGGTACTACTTAAGCTTCTCCTCGCACTGATTATCTACCCCCTCTTTAAGCTGGGTCTGGAGTACGTGTTCCGCACGCGCATCTACGCCGCAGGTCCGGACCAAGTGCACCAGGATGTCGATCAGCAGAACTGGGGCTACGGGTTCTACGAGTGTGCGATCTTCGTGGCGTCGGCAATCCTGACTTCGATGATCGTGAACCACATTCAGTTCGACACGATTTACCCCTTCTTCTAGATACCGCGAGAGCGGGGTTACACTAAAAGCTCGGACAGGAGGTCCGCGCCATGTCGATTCGCGAGAAGATCCAGAGTAACGTCTACCACCTCATCAACCTGCTCACCGGTCGCGTGGCGGCCGTGGAGCGGAAGTTGATGCGCATGCAGGAAGAGATCGACCGCCAGCTCGCGATCCAGCGCAGTCACATGGTACGCCTGAAGAACCGCGAGGACTTAAGCGATGATTTCATTTTGCGTGGAAAGAGCTACAACGACCTCAGCCCCGAGAAGGCCTGGAAACTCTTTCAGAAGCCAGACCTCGACTTCGTCTTCATTGACGTCTCTCATGGCGAGTTTATCCCTCAAGGACCTAGACCGAGCGTCGTGATCCACATCCCCCTCGAACAGCTCGAGCAGCGCTGGGAGGAGATCCCGAACCGCGCGACGCCGCTCTTTCTCATCTCCGAAGATGGCCTGCGGTCTGTTCTGGCGTGCGACTACCTCGCGCGCAAGGGCTTCTTCAACTGCAACAACATCTCCGGCGGCTGGAAGTTCTGGCCCGGTCACCGTCTCCACGACGTCTCTTCCAGCGAAGAAAGCGCTTAGATTAGCGATCCCTTCTTCTGGCTTCCCAGGAGTTCGCGGTGCAGATTCTCGAGCATGAGCTCCACCCGATCCAGTTCGACCTCGCCGAGCTTGCGGGAGTACTGCGTTTCGATGTCGTTGATGACTTGGAGTAAGTTGACTTTAAACTTCTCACCGTAGTCCGTGAGCTTCACGAGCTGCTCGCGCTTGTCGAGCTCGGAGTTCTGGCGCTTCACGTAACCACGGCGCTCGAGCTCGTTTAAGTGACTGGTCATGGTCTGCTTCTTGAGACCGCAGGCCTTACCGATGAGTTTGATCGAAGGAGATTCGTTCTCGCTAAGGAACATCAGAATCTCTAGGAACGACGCCCGCAGATCAGTGAACCCGCGTGCCTGGAGCTCATGGATCACCTCGACGCTGTAGAGGCGATAGATCTGTTTGAGGAGGCTTCCGATGTGAGCTATTCTACGCATATAGTATGAGAATCATACTATGGGCCAATATCCATTACAACTGGTACTTCTGGAGAACTCGTGTGACCTCTTCCGGAAGCTCGACCGTCTTTTCGGTCTCAGACACTTGTGTTGTAGGTGCCTGGAATTCCTCGACACCCTCGATCCACATGGACCATTTCACGCGCTCTTTGAGGCTCACTTGGTCTGAAGCCATGGCCTGGAAAGTGAAGGTCAAAAATACTGCAAACAAAGCGAATGAGCGCATGAGGTGTCTCCTATGGAACCCAGGATATAGGAATTACCCGCTCCGCGGGGAGGCCCGTGTAAAACATTCCCGGTGACCCTAGTTGAAGAAGTTCCGGCTATTACTAATCGCCGTCACCATCCCAATACACACCCCGTAGGTCAGCATCGCCGAACCACCGTAGCTCATCATCGGCAGCGGAATCCCCACAATCGGCATGAGGCCACTCACCATGCTCATGTTAATGAAGGTGTGCCAGAAAAAGATCCCCGTGATCCCGATCACCAGCACCGAGTCGTAGAAGCGCTGGACTGAGCTCGCAAGCCATACCAGGCGCGTGAGCAAAATGAGGTACA
>JBKHVY010000172.1:0-5506 GCA_046569805.1 Bacteriovoracia bacterium
AGAATTCCATAATGTTCACACCTTTCTGACCCAACGCTGGGCCGATTGGTGGAGACGGGTTGGCTTTTCCGCCTGGAATCTGCAACTTGATGAAACCAACTACTTTCTTGGCCATAGTTTCTCCTCGGTACTAGCGACACCTACAGTGGCGTCTCCCGTTAGTTAATTAATTTACTTTTTCAACTTGCGAAAATTCGAGCTCAACCGGAGTCGGACGACCGAAGATTGAAACTTGAACTTTGACCTTACCTTTATCACTGATTGCTTCAACAACACCTACGAAAGAAGCAAACGGTCCTTCGATCACTTTCACGCTGTCGCCTTCAGAGAAGTTTGCAACTGATCGTGAGCGCTTGAAGCCATCGGCCATGCTGTTGGTCAGCGTAGCCGCTTCTTCGTCAGATATTGGAACCGGCTTATCTTTTGTTCCACCGATAAAGCCCGTTATTTTGTCTGTGTCTTTTACAAGGTGCCATGTTTTATCATTCATCACCATTTTGATGATGATGTAACCCGGGAAGAATTTCTTCTTCATGCTGCGTTTTTTGCCGTTTACGTTAGCCACAACATTTTCCTCGGGCACGAGGATGTCTGCGAAGTACTCAGTCATATTGTGGTTAACAATACGCTCTTTAAGCGTCTTGGTTACGCGGTTTTCGAATCCACTAAGGACGTGAGCGACGTACCATTTGAAGTCCGGAGTATCTCCAACTGCGAGTTTCTTCTCTTCAGTTTGTACTTGATCAGTCATGTGAAATTTACCTTACTTATTAATGAGGCCTAGCAAAAAGTTCGCGCCGAAATCAAAGAAGCCAAACACAAAGCCCATGATTGTTACGCCGATCATAATCATGACGGTGTATTTCCATGTCTGGCTGCGGTCAGGCCATACGACTTTAAGCATCTCTTGATAAACGTCTGCCAAAAACGCAGACGAAATCGGATTGCGCAAGATTGCAATATACGTCACCAACCCGACGACTACGCCAAGAGCTTGAGAAATGACAAAAAAGTACGGAATTGAAGATTCAAGCAAGAACCATTCCGCCATTTTTTCCATAAAAGAAATAATGACGTAGCCCAAGAAAATACACGTTATGGCGAGAGTGGCTTGAATCCACTTCTTGCCCTCGTTCATCGAAGTCGCTGACATGGGAAATCCCTCAAATAATGCAAAGTGCACAACATTTATGAAAAAACGACAAGTTTGTCCACAAATGATTTTGCATTGCCATGCGTCGGTTTTAGATGGCGGGTGAAGAGGGACTCGAACCCCCAACCTAGTGATTTGGAATCACTCGCTCTAACCATTAGAGCTATTCACCCGGGACAAAAAAAAAGCCAACCAGGTTACCCCGGTTGGCTTTGGGATCTTTAGCTTACGCTAGGATGTCAGAAACTGTACCTGCACCGATAGTACGGCCGCCTTCGCGGATAGCGAAACGGAGACCTTTTTCCATCGCAACAGGAGCGATCAACTCAACACCGAATGAAGTGTTATCGCCTGGCATGATCATTTCAACGCCATCGTTCAAAGTAATCGCACCAGTTACGTCCGTAGTACGGAAGTAGAACTGTGGGCGGTAACCCTTGAAGATTGGAGTGTGGCGACCACCCTCGTCTTTTGTGAGGATATAAACTTCACAGCGGAACTTAGTGTGTGGCTTAACTGTGCCTGGCTTAACAAGACACTGGCCGCGCTCTACGTCTTCACGCTTTGTACCACGGAGAAGGATACCGGCGTTGTCACCAGCCTGACCTTCGTCGAGGAGCTTACGGAACATTTCGATACCAGTAACAGTCGTCTTAGTGGTGTCGCGGATACCGATGATTTCGATTTCTTCGCCAACCTTGATGATACCGCGCTCGATACGACCAGTTACTACGGTACCGCGACCAGAGATCGAGAATACGTCTTCAACTGGCATCAGGAACGCCTTATCAACGTCGCGAGCTGGAGTTGGGATGTAACGGTCAACTTCGTCCATGAGCTTAACGATAGCGTTTTCGCCCAATTCAGCGTTTGTGCCTTCAACGGCAGCAAGAGCTGAACCCTTGACTATTGGAATATCGTCGCCTGGGAAGCTGTACTTAGAAAGGAGCTCGCGGATTTCCATTTCAACGAGATCAGCCAACTCTGGGTCAGCGATGTCGATCTTGTTCATGAAAACTACGAGAGCCGGAACACCTACCTGACGAGCAAGAAGAATGTGCTCGCGAGTCTGAGGCATTGGGCCGTCAGTTGCAGCAACAACGAGAATAGCGCCGTCCATCTGAGCAGCACCAGTAATCATGTTTTTTACGTAGTCAGCGTGTCCTGGGCAGTCAACGTGAGCGTAGTGACGGTTTGCTGTAGAGTACTCCACGTGGGCAGTATTAATTGTAATACCACGAGCCTTCTCTTCAGGAGCAGAGTCGATGTCTGCATATGACTTGGCAGCTCCGCCATGCTTTTTTGCCATCGTCATTGTGATAGCAGCAGTCAATGTTGTTTTACCGTGGTCAACGTGACCGATGGTACCAATATTGACGTGCGGTTTACTACGGTCGAATTTTTCCTTGGCCATGAATGGTCTCCTTCAAGAAGTGTCCAGAAAAAGCGTTATTAATCTGAATTAGTAATGCAAGCGTCCCCGAGTATGCTCCAGGTCCCCTTCCACTGACAATAAATTTCTACGTACAGAACATGTCAAAAATGGAGCTCGCGGCGAGGATCGAACCCGCGACCTCTTCCTTACCAAGGAAGTGCTCTACCACTGAGCCACGCGAGCGAAACAACTGACTTTTTGACGCAAAACAAAAAAAATGGAGCGGGCGAAGAGGCTCGAACTCTCGACTTCCAGCTTGGAAGGCTGGCGCTCTACCAACTGAGCTACACCCGCTAAACAAAAAAATGGTGGCGCGAGGTGGATTCGAACCACCGAAGGCTGACGCCGGCAGATTTACAGTCTGCTCCCTTTAGCCACTCGGGAATCACGCCACAAAAAAAAATGGAGCTGCTCACAGGAGTCGAACCTGCGACCTACTGATTACAAATCAGTTGCTCTACCAACTGAGCTAGAGCAGCACATCTCAAAGAGTCAAAGCTAAATGAGTTCAGAATTTATAATGTTGGTCCTCTATGTTTGCAAGGAGAAACTAAGGGGTCCTAGGCGGAAAACATATTTGCAGGGCAAGAGTCGCTGCCGCAGAAACGTTCAAAGACTTGATGGCGCCCTGGGAAGTCAGTGAAAGGGTCCTTGATACGGTGCGCATCACACTATTTGAGAGACCATCGTCCTCCGAACCTAGAACTAAACATATTTTATCACTTTCGAGATCTTTCCCAGTCAAGGGTGCAGTAGAGTGTTCAGAAAGGCCCCAAACCTCGACCCCAACCTCTTTCATCATGCTCAAAGTTCTCGTCAAATGAGCAGAGCGAACGATGGAAATATACTCGCTCGCACCGGATGCGATTCTAAAAAATGAGGGTGTCATGCCGAAGGATTTTTCCTGAGGCAGCACGACAACATCTACTCCGAAGAAACTGGCAGTTCTCAATATAGCAGCACCGTTATTAACGTCCGACACTTGGTCGAGTGCTAAAATCCGAAGCTTTGTAGAAGACTGAATCTTTTCACGTAGCCAGCCGGGATCGAAAGCTTCGAGGGGCTCTGAAATAAGGAGTGTGCCACCAGGGACTCGCTGAAACTCGAGCTCTCGCTCGTAATAGAGCTCTCGAGCATACTCCTGGAGGGCATGCGGCGCGAGCAAGCGCGGCTTGAGGCGAAGGTTCCGGGTATCGAGCTTCGTGCGCTTAACGAGATCCTGCCAACCTTCGTCTGTCGCAACTAACTCCACATTAACTCTTCTCGGGTTGAGGAGTGCTGCCGCGATAGAGTGGCTACCGATGATGAGATCCTTCATGCCCACTTCCCGAGAGATTGGAGTTTTTCCTTGATGGTGGAAATAACAGCGTCGCGCTGGACCTTTAAGGTTTCGCCGGTCTTACGCACCTTAATTTCAATCTCGCCAGTCGCAGCGAAGTCGCGCTCTCCGAGGACCACTCGCACCGGAAGGCCTATGAGATCCGCGTCCTTGAACATGCCGCCGGGGCCCATGCCCCTATCGTCGAATAGGACTTCAAGGCCCGCAGCGAGGAAGCTCTGGTAGATTTCCTCTGAGATTTTTTTGGTTTCGTCGGACTTGGCGATGACACCGAAGTAAACGTCGTAGGGTGCAATGGCGGCGGGCCAAACGATACCGTCTTTGTCGTGGTTCTGTTCGATCGCAGCCGCGAGAGTGCGGGTGGTGCCGATACCGTAGCAGCCCATGAGTGGAGTGATCCCCTTCCCTTGGTCGTTGAGAACCTTCACACCCATGCTCTTTGTGTACTTATCGCCGAGCTGGAACACGTGGCCGACTTCGATGCCTTTCTTCATGACAATCGGCTGACCGTTCATGACGTCACCGTCTTTCGCCAGACGCAGGTCGAGCTGCTTGTGCGAGAGCTTCGTGTCACGTGCGGGAACGAAGCCTTTTGCGTGAAAGCCCTCTTTGTTGGCGCCGACGACGTAAGAAGCATTAAGGTCGACGCAAGCGTCGAAAAGCACTGACAGTTTTTCAGCTTGAGCGGTTGGACCCATAAATCCCTTCACGAGACCCAAACTCTCCAGTTCTCCAGCTTGCGCCGGACGGACATGGTCGGCACTCATGGCGTTTTTGAATTTCACTTCATTGAGCTGGTCGTCACCCAGGAGCATGACCATGTAATAATGAACTTTTTCCCCACGGATCACCTGCATGACGAGGGCTTTGAGGGTATGGGTAATGTCGAAGCCGTGAGCGGCGGCGACCTCTTCGCAGGTCTTTTGGTTGGGCGTTGAGAACTCGCTGTACTCGCCGGCCGAAAGCGGCTTAAGGCCAAGTCGAGTGGTGGGAGCTTTTTCGATGTTTGCGGCGTAGCCCGTAGCAGGAACCGTCACGAGCGTGTCCTCTCCGGCGTCGGCGACGAGCTGGAACTCGTGGGTCTTTGCTCCCCCACCGGCCATCGCCCCGCCGTCGGCTTCGACGACGATGAACTCGAGGCCCATGCGCTTGAAGATCGCAATGTAAGCGCCATAGATCTTCTCGTAGAACGTGTCGAGACACGCCTTATCCATGTGCAAGGAGTAGCCGTCCTTCATGGTGAACTCGCGACCACGGAGAAGGCCAAAACGTGGACGAATTTCATCTCTGAACTTGGTATTAATTTGATAGAGGCAAACCGGAAGCTGCTTGTAGGAGCTGATCGTTTTACGGAACACGTCCGTCACGGTTTCCTCGTTCGTCGGACTCACGCAGAGTTCGCGATCGGCGCGGTCCTTGATGCGTAACATCTGTGGCCCCATGACGTCCCAGCGGCCTGTTTCTTTCCAGAGTTCCGCGGGCGTCACTACACTCATTTGGATTTCGTAGCAGCCGATGCGATCGAGTTCTTCACGCACGATCTTCTCAATTTTCTTGATCGAACGGAACGCCATCGGAA
>JBKHVY010000173.1:0-5458 GCA_046569805.1 Bacteriovoracia bacterium
AGAGGATCGCACGGATGCTGGTCATCGTTATCAGTTTTTGGCTAACCATGGTGGGGAGTGCTTCTGCGCAAAGCGGTGGTATTGCTGAGGCGCGTCTTCTTTCTAAGTCCACTTCTGGAAAAACAGTTCTCCTTAATGTGGGAGATCTCGAAAAGATTAGTGTCGGTGATCACGGTGTAATCATGCGTAGGATTGCGGACCAGGACGCACCTACAATGCGTCTTATTCCCATCGCACGCGGGCGCATCGTAAAAACAGGACCCACCCGTTCGCTGTGGTACCTGTACGATGTGAAAGACACCACGCAACTCATCATGCGTGACCGCTACGTCGTGACCACGGAAGGTTTGATGTTGAGGGGCCGTCGTCGACTGGAGAACGACCGCCAGCGCGTGGTCGAGCTGCAGGCGAAGGTGCCGCAGACCATGAACGAGAAGAAGTCCGGGGGGCCCGACACGCTCGCGTACCGCAAAGAGGAATACGCAAAAATCTCCAAGCAGCACAAGCTCGGCGAGGACTGGGCAAAGGACGGCGTGCTCTACGACGTCGATGAGTGGGTGAGCGTGGACCGCGCCGGCAAGCAGCAGTTCGCTAAGGCCCTGTGGCGCTCGCCCCACGAGACAGACTTCGCGCAACAGAAGCGCCTCGAGACCTTCGAGAAGGTGGTCTCTGACTACCTCTTGCGCGCCAACGACCCGGCCTTCAACTACGGTGACTTCTACTCGGACCAGACGCGCGACAGTTCGGGGCTCTTTCGTTTGAAGAACAACACTCTCTCAATCACGGAAGAGATCCGGGAGCGAGAAACGAAGCAGCAGGCCGACAACGTTCAGGCGTACCGAAAGATCCTTGAGCGCGGTGATGGATGGTCGGCGGATTTCTCAGATGAAGAGCTCGGAAGCATGCTCAACAGAGTTGGCGTCAACTACGAGCAGGAGCGACGCCGAAATGCCAGCTACCAGAGCTTCACCACCCAGGCCGCGTTCTTGGGGGGAATCAACGCTCTCGACAACGAAAACCGCGCCGATCCCGACAACGCCCGCACGGCAAAGTTCAGTCTAGAAGCGCAGTACGAGTGGTTCCCGCTTCATCGCGATCCCATCCTGCGCCAGTTCTCACTGATCGGATCGGGCCGCTATGTCCTCGACGGCGTATCGGTGGGGCAGCTGAACGCCCAAACCGAAGAGTACAGCTTCGGAGCTGCTGGTGCTTGGCACTTCCTGCACTCACCCTTTGCGATGGATCGAAACATTCCTTTCGTCTCCTTGGGTGTGCGCTCAGGTGTGGCGACACTGCGCCTTCCGAACACCGGGGATAAGGCGAACTACGGAGTCTTCTCCTTCCCGCAGCTCGCTGCGGGTATTAAGTACAACCGTCGCCGCGGCATCGGCTTCAAGGCCAGCGTGAGCGTCGAGAAACTTCTTTTTGAGCAGTCCTCGAGTAATCGACCGGGCGGTAATCTTCCTTCGCGCCTCGAGCTCCTCGAGGGGCGCTTGAACCTTGGCGTGACAAAGTTTTTTTAGGATGGATGTATGAAAAATATTTTCTTCGGTCTCCTTCTTCTCTCTACACCAGCGCTGGCCCTCGAGGTCGATGAGAAGCTCACGCTTCGAGTGTTGAAACTCTCGGAGACACGTAAGACCATGCTGATCAACCGCGGCACCGAGGACGGTCTCGCCGAAGGTGATCACGCCAAGTTCTACGTCTCTGCCGGCGTCGTCGCGCGTGGGGTGGTGGTGAAAGTGTCGCCGTCGCGCTCGGTCTGGTCCGTCTATCGTCTCGTGAATGCCGACTTCGCGGTGAACGACGCCGTCATGAGCTTGAAGATCACGCCCCCGGTGAAAGTCACACAAGACGAAACGAAGATGATCATCGAAGAAGACACGCCGACGCAAGTCTCGACCGACGCGCCAGCGGCAACGCTCGGGATTCCCTTGGCGGACGGGGCCAACGATCTAGCTCCCGGCGCCGAGGCGGGGGGGCTTTCGGCGAGCTCACGAGAGGAGCTCGAGTCGCTGCGGATGCTCGGGAGCGGCAACATTCGCGAGAAGAACCTCGAGCTCTGGGCCGCGCTGAGCATCTCGAGCCTCGGCTCGAGCACCACCAGCGACGCCGCCGGTGCCAGTGAGTACGTCGGGAACGAGTCGCGCACGCAGCTCGCGCTCAACGGAGAGTACTACTTCGCCGACGAGAAGCAGTGGTGGTCGCGCTTCTCGCCCTTTGCCTTCGTCAACATTTTGGGCCGCGCCGATATGGTCTATCAGGGCTCGAAGCAAACGGAGTCCATGACGGAAGTGGGGGCGGGTCTCAACTGGCACCCCTGGGACATGCCGAGTGTGGTGAATGACTTTATTCCTTTTTTCAGCTTCTCCGTCGCCTCTGGTCGAGTCACCAGTTCCTATGAGCCGGGTGATGAGAACGCGGGGGCACCTGTGGCGGAAGCGCAGGGCTCAACATTCGGTTACACATTTGGCGGAGGCTTCAAGTTCTACTCAGCAAAAGGTTGGGGGGCGCGCGCCATCCTCGACTACTACCAGCGCGGCGACAAGATGACGGAGTCGAGCTCGGAGCTGACGTGGACTCGCATCGTCTCGGGCCCTCGTCTCTGGGTCGGTCTGGGTTACCGCTGGTAGAGTCAGCTCCGTTGTAAAATGTTCATAGGGAGAGCTTGCTGTTGCCGAAGCTTTCACAGGTTGTTAAAAGGTTCGCGTTCTAACAACCTTGAAAGGAGTCCTTATGAAAAAGTTTGTTTTCGCTGTTGTATTCGCCCTCATGGCAACCTCTGCTTTCGCAGTGGACCTTAAGACGATGAGCTTCGAAGGTTCATCGAGCTGCCTGGTTTATCACACCAGCGCGACTCAGGATAACTTCGCTATCGTTTGTGACGGTAACGTCGTCTGGCTCACGAACGCTCCTTCACGTGTGGTTCTCGGCAAAGACGGCTTCAAGACCTTCACGAAGGCGTACAAAAGCATCATGAAAGAGAAGTGCGACGAGGCGGGACTCTTAACCTACAAGACCATCGACGATGGCAACTTTTGGGGTTTCTTCTGTCACCGCTAGTTCGTTAAAGCACCGATTTTGGGTGGGGGAGTTGGGCCCCCATCCGGAATCCTATAAATCTTACCCATTCCCAAAGCTATTTTCCTGTGTCGCCTGATTTCTCACTACTATCTCCAAGAACCACAACTTCTTAGGAGACTCTCATGAAGCAAATCATCGCTCTTCTTCTCGCCGTCGGAACCCTTCTTAGCGCAGTCGCTCACGCCAACGAGCGCCGCGGAGACATCCGTGACCGCGACGGCCGCTCCATCGTGCGGATCGAAATCGGCGATGACCGCGATGACCGCGACATGCTCCGCCGGGTGCGTCGCCTCGAGCAGGCAGTGCGAGATTTGCAGAACCAAGTGTACCAACTCCAAGATGCTCCACGCACGGTGACCATGCACGTGTGCAGCGGGAATTTTTTCTCGGCGGGAACCTTCGTCGGGAAAGCCGAGTCGCGCATCGAAGCGATGGCGATTGTGATCGGGAAGTGCCAGCGCGCTGGCGGCGGGATCTTCTGCAAGGAACGGGACGTGCGCTGTGATACGATCCAAGACCGCCTCTAAGAACTGCCTGACTTGAGTGTTGATAAAGTCCTAGTGAAAGCCGACGAAGATTCGTCGGCTTTTTTTTATTCGGCTTCGAGGTAAGTTTGATTGTAGTAGCTCACGAAGACGTCGATGTGCATCTGGAGGCGGTCTGGGCGCTTCGTCGTGCTCCAGGTTCTTCGAATAAGCCGGCTGATGTTTGCCCGTAGCATGGCGCACGTGTGGTTGAGCTTAAATATGGGATCGAAGGTTTTTCGTTTCAATTCTCCTTGGCCCGCGACGGCAGCACGCCCTCCGATGAATTGTCGGTGCCTTCGTCCTGGGAGGTACTTTGCAACAACTCGGGCGTATCCCGTATCTTTGTCGGATCGAACCTCCGCCGCCGGATGAATAACTGGTGTAATCGATTCGAAGAGTTTCCGGAGTGTTTTGGGTCTATCATTGGACCTCGGGCCATACCGCCGGCGTGACTTCTCAGCGAGTAATCCATTCGCCGGTATCCGTCCTACAACCGCACCGAGGATGTAACGACGATTCGCATCTACCGCCAGAGAAACGGTGAGTGGCTTCATTTTTGTGTGCTCTGTGGTGATCAGGTCGTCGAACTCGAGGTCAAGAACACTTGACCCCAGATCCGCTAGGAACTCGCCGTGTGATCGCCGGGCCTTCTTGGCGAGATAGATGAGCTTTCGATCGACCGTCCGGCGATTGATCCGAAGAACACGCGCGCATCTGCGCATCGTCACGCCTGAGGAGAGGAGCTGCAACAAAGGGAAATTTATACGACGCTTTTTCTGGCGAAACTCGAGTGTCCCTGTCGCCGCGGAAAGGGTGCGTCCACAGCACTTGCATTTGTAGCGCTGGATCCAGCGCGCCTCTGAGCGGCGATAGAATCGTCCGTTCCGAACCGTGGTTTCTCTGCCACAAGATTTTGTATTTTTACACGCTATAAGCATGTAGAGGTCTATGCAAAATCCCTGCTAGGTTCTTTGTTTCTAACCCTTGAAAAACCTAAGACGCGTGACCGAACGCGAGGGATAAAATTTTTCTCTCGTGGAACCTTTCGTCCATTTTGCCCGCTCCAGGGCATCAACACTCAAGTCGGGCAGTTAGCATCGAGTGTGACTATTTTACTCGTGTCTGACTGATCTGGGTCTCCCAGGCGGACTTCGGGCGACCGGCCAGCACCTCTAGTTCTTCCGAGGGGGTCAAGAGCGAGAGCCGCCGGTGCACGAGGTCTTCGTAGGTGCGAACCTTTTCTGTGCGGAGGATCTCGAGGATCCGCTCCTCGGTGACATCGGCGTTCTCGAAGGTCCCGACGACGCTGGGTCTTCTGAGAGGGGCCAGCGTCTTGGTACTGCTGTAGGGAACTCCCAGGCGCGGCGTGAGCTCGCGGCAGATGTCTTGGGCCATGCGCCGGAAGGTGGTGTATTTGCCACCGAGAAGGGCGTACATGTTGAGTCCTGGCCGGAACACCCGGTGGAAGCGGCTAGTTTTGCCGCGGTCACTGGAGTTGGCTTCGCGCACCAGGGGGCGGATCGCAGCGAAGGTGTTGATGATCTGGTCGTGACCCACGTTGGCCGTGGGGAAATAGTCCCGCAGGACCTGGAGGAGATAAGAGACATCAGCGTCAGTTGCTTTGATGTTAAACATCTCTTCGTTTACGGGTGTCTCCGTCGTACCGACCAGGATGTGGTCGCGCTGGGGAATCACAAACACCACGCGGCCATCGTTGGCCGGAAGGACCATGGGCCCATGGAGCTTCAGGGCCTCTGGCTTAAGCCACAGGTGAATCCCCTTAGATGGGAGGAGCGCTGGTTCCCAGGGAATGCCCCATTTCTTCATCAGCTCGTCGGTGAACGGAC
>JBKHVY010000174.1:0-5453 GCA_046569805.1 Bacteriovoracia bacterium
AGCTGTGGGTCGAGGACATGAGGTCGAAGAACGGCATGTACGTCAATGCGATCAAGGCGGACAAGAAGCAGCTGCTGCTCACCGACCGGATCCACATTGGTAAAGTGGAGATCCGCATTCCCTCGGATCGCAACACGCCGGAAGTCGTTAAGGCCCTTTCCACTCCGACGCTGATCAAGAGCGTGAAGCAGGATCTGCTCGCCATTGAAACAAACCCGGCGATCGATGAGTTGCGGCACAACCCGCTAAAGGCACTTAAAGATGTGCCGGAGGGAACAGTAATCCTTAACCGCCAGAAGCTGATGGAGAACAAACTTTTCAAGGACTCGTTTGGCGGATCCGCGAAGGCGAAGGTCGATCCCGCAAGAGAATGGAAAGAACGGACTGCGGGAAAAATCGATCAGTACGCACCTGTCGTTGGCCTCATACTTCCGATCTTCTTAATTAAGATGAGCGGTCTCAAGGTCGACTCTTTCTCGACCACACTCTTCATCGGACTCGTCGGTGGCATCGGCTGCTGGCTCTGGAACAAGAAGTTCCCCGAGCGCAGCGTCGGCAAGATCCTTCTGCGGATCGCGAAGTAGGAGCTAGGTCCGCTTCCAAGGCGTCTCGCCCTGGCCAAAGTGCTTATTCACCCAGCGCGAGAGCACGAAGAAGTAGTCCGACAACCGATTGATGTACTCGAGGGAATTGTCCGGCAGCTCTTCTCCGCTCCCAGTCATGAAGTCCACCATCTCGCGCTCCACGGATCGATTGCAAGTCCGGCACAGATGAATCGCCGCTGCGATGGGATGGCCCCCCGGCAGAATGAATGTCTTGAGAGGCACGAGTTGCGATTCCATGTGGTCGATCTTAGCTTCCAACGCAGTCACATGGGTCGGTGAAATCTGTGGCAACTTCCACTCTTTGCGTTTCTCGGCTTCACACGCCAGGTTCGCTCCCAGGTCGAAGAGTGAGCACTGGATTTCCTCGAGGAAAGTCATGAGCTCGGAGAGCTCTGGGTGCGATCGGAGATGGGCAACGACGACACCTACACGGCTATTGAGCTCGTCCATCTCACCGTACATATCGATCCGAGGATCTGACTTGAGAGTACGCGTCCCGCTCACAAGACCCGTCTCGCCCTTATCTCCGGTGCGCGTATAAATGTTCGACTTCTTCACATGTTTCTCCGGTATTTTCCACCGACCTCGTAGAGGACGTTGGTGATCTGGCCGAGGCTGCAGTAGCGAACCGTCGAGAGGAGCTCTTCGAAGATGTTTCCGTTCGCAAGGGCGATGTCACGCAGGCGCTTGAGTTTCGCAGCGGAAACATTCGCGTGTTGGGACTGGAAGTTCTGCAGACGCTGAATCTGGGCATTCTTCTCGTCGTTACTTGCGCGAGAGAGCTCGATGGGCTTCCACTCTGGAGCCACCTCTGGAAGGTAGGTGTTCACACCAATGATCGGAAGCTCGCCCGAGTCCTTCAGCGTCTCATAGTACAGGGACTCCTCCTGGATCTTCCCGCGCTGGTACATGCTCTCCATCGCCCCGAGCACGCCCCCCTTGTCCGAGATGCGCTCGAACTCGCCGAGGACCGCGTCCTCGACGATCTCCGCGAGCTCGTCGACGATGTAGCTACCCTGGAGCGGATTATCGGTCTTGTTAAGGCCGTACTCCCGGTTGATGATCATCTGGATCGCCATCGCGCGGCGGACGGATTCCGTCGTGGGCGTGGTGATCGCTTCGTCGTAGGCATTGGTGTGGAGGGAGTTACAGTTGTCCGACAACGCCAGGAACGCCTGCAGAGTGGTACGGATGTCGTTGAAGTCGATCTCCTGCGCGTGCAGAGAGCGACCAGACGTCTGGATATGGTACTTCAGCTTCTGGCTCTTATCGCTCGCACCGTAGCGCTCGCGCATCGCGACCGCCCAAATCTTACGTGCCACGCGACCCAAGACCGTGTACTCCGGGTCAAGGCCATTAGAGAAGAAGAAGCTCAGGTTATCCGCGAAGTCATCGATCTTGAGGCCTCGCGAGAGGTAGTACTCAACGTAGGTAAACCCATTCGAGAGCGTCAGCGCCAACTGCGTGATTGGATTCGCGCCGGCCTCGGCGATATGGTAGCCGGAAATTGAAACCGTGTAGTAGTTCTTGATGGCGTTCTTACAGAAGTACTCCTGAACGTCGCCCATCATCTTAAGGGCAAACTCGAGCGAGAAGATACATGTGTTCTGCGCCTGGTCTTCTTTGAGGATGTCGGCCTGGACTGTACCGCGCACCTGGCGCATGATTTCGATGCGCTTTTGCTCGTTATCACGCTCGCCTTCCGGAAGAACCTGGTTGATCGCCGTATTCATGAACATCGCCAAAATGATCGGCGCGGGACCATTGATCGTCATCGAAACGGATGTGTTGGGCTGAGTGAGAGCGAAGCCCTTGTAGAGTTCCTGCATATCCTCGAGGGTACAAATAGATACGCCCGACTCTCCGATCTTGCCGTAGATGTCTGGACGAGTCGCAGGGTCCTCGCCGTAGAGGGTGACTGAATCGAACGCCGTCGAGAGGCGCTTCGCCGAATCGTTCTTCGACAAGAAGTGGAAGCGAGCGTTCGTTCTACCGGGACCGCCCTCGCCCGCGAACTGGCGCTTCGGATCTTCATCAGCGCGCTTAAATGGGAAGACTCCCGCAGCGTAGGGAAAGAAGCCCGGGAGGTTCTGTGAGCGCACGAAGCGGTACTTCTCCGAGGCGTAATGGAAGCGCGGAACTCCAACCTTACTGATGTGCGAATGAGAGAGTGACGTGAACTGGCTCGAGACCTCGAGCTTCTTACCGCGCACTTCGTAGGCGTAGGTCCCGGAGCGGTACTGCCGGACGACGTCGTCAAAAGCTGCGACCTCGTGGAGAGCTGGTTCAAGTTCCATAGCGAGCTCAGTAGCGAGTTTCTTAACTTCAGGTGCCGAGACGATCTTCGACGTGGCGTCTAGGGCTTCCCACTTACGGAGGACTTCCACTGTCTCGAGCGTTTTTTGATTGTAGTGCTTACAGGTCTCAGCGATGTCCCGCAAGTACGAGACACGTCCCGGTGGAATCATCGCCCCTTTGACCTTGGGAACCTTTTCGCAGTTGACGAGGACGTCGTCCGTTGACGGAGCGAGGCTCAAGCCCGTCAGGAGATCGCGGAAGAGGGCGTTGACGCCGACGTCGTTGAACTTCGACGCCATGGTACCGTAGATCGGGAGCTCGTCATCCGTGGGCGAGCCCGGGTGGCCTGCGAAGAGATTCTTGTTTCGGCGGTACTGCTTGCGCACGTCGCGGAGGGCATCTTCGGAGCGCGGCTTTTCGAACTTGTTGAGCGCGACGAAGTCCGCGACTTCGAGCATCTCGATCTTCTCGAGCTGCGTCGCTGCTCCGTACTCCGGTGTCATCACGTAAAGTGTCTTCGTCGCTATGCTCGTAATCGCATCTGCGGCCTGGCCAATGCCTGAGGTCTCAACCAACACCATTCCATAGTCCTGGCCTCGCAAGAACTCGACAACTTTTTTAATGCCAGGAGAGAGTTCGTTGCCGGAGTCACGGGTCGCGAGAGAGCGAATATAGAACTGGTCAAAAGAAGCCGAACCGAGGCGAATCCGGTCACCAAGCAGCGCGCCCTGATTTTTCTTCTTCGACGGGTCCACGCTGACTAAGGCGAGACGAAGGCCAGGGTGCGTGCGGTGGAAACGAAGGAGAAGTTCGTCGATCAAAGACGACTTACCGGCACCGCCGGTCCCAGTAATACCGAGCACAGGGATATTTCTTGGAGTCACTGCGAACGGAAGTTCGTTATGGTCTTCGATGAACGTGATCGTCTTTGCTGTTTCAAGTGCCGTCAGAGTTTTCTTTGCTCCCAAGACTTTCCAGTCAACTCCTGCAAACACGTCATGATCGGCGCGCTTAATCATATCCTCGATGATGCCGTTGAGCCCCAAGGAGACGCCTTCCGCGGGACCGTAGATCTGTGTGATACCACGCTTATGAAGCTCTGCTGCTTCGGGGGGCGTGATAACCCCGCCGCCACCGCCAAAGATGCGAACACTCTTGGCCCCCGCTTGATCGAGTAGCTCTCGCACATAGGTGAAATACTCCATATGCCCGCCCTGGTAGGAGCTGAGCGCGATGGCATGAGCATCTTCCATAAGAGCTGCATCCACGACTTCTTTTGCCGAGCGGTTATGGCCCAAGTGAATGACCTCAACTCCCTTGGACTGGAGCAATCGCCGCATGATGTTGATCGAGGCATCATGCCCGTCGAAGAGGCTAGCAGCTGTGACAAAACGTAGAGGACGAGAAGGGTTTGACATAAGACACCGTAAATACTAGGTTTTGTGGATATATGTAAGCCCGTCGATGCTAGCATAAAAGAACTTAGTAATGCTATAATCACAAGGCTTAACCGAGGATTGTATGAGTGACATCAAAATAGAGAATCCGACCCACCCGGCGCGCTTCAAGCCTGTTCGCAAGGGCAAGAAACCACCCAAACTTCTGGCGGTCGTCCACCAGAGTGGTTGTACGGGCTGTGAAGTATGTATCGCCGGTTGTCCCGTCGACTCTATCGAGCTTGTGCCTGGTCCGGATCCTAAGAACCCCAGCTACCAACAGATGGTTGAGATCGATCTGGCTCGCTGTATTGGCTGCCAGAACTGTTCTCAAGATTGTCCCTGGGAAACGATCACCATGTACCAGCACGACGACGCCTTCGTCGCCTGGGGTAACGAGACCATCTCATCCCAGCTGTACGTCGATCCGGCCGAAGAAAAAAAAGAAATGGCTTAAGAAAATGCCCCTCTTACGAGGGGCATTTTTTTGACTAGAGATCGATGGGAAGTGAGAGTGACAAGAGGTAGCTGCTGAATTCCACGGTGTCGCCTTGCTTCGCGCCGTTGAGCTTGTAGTCGCCGTACTCACCGCTGCGGTACTCGACGTTGATCACGACGAACGGAAGTCCCGTGAACCCGACGCCAAGCTTCGTGCCGGTACCCTCAATAAATTCGTACTTCGTCGTGTTGACCTTCGTTTCACCGGTAGCACTAAAGATGTAACCCGCGTAAGCGCGCAGGAGGATCGGAAACTCGTAACCGACGAAGGCACCGAACTCGCTCGAAGTGTAGTCATCGTACCCACTGGCATCAACCGATTGAACACTCTGTAAGTAATCGAGGCCAAGCTGCAAACCGAGGGCCTGGTAGCCGAGGCGTCCGCCGAGGCTCGGACCGTTTGTTTTGTCATCCTCACCGAGTTTGCCGCCGAGGCTATAGCCCACAAGTGGCTCGATCAAGAGACCGGCTTGAGCACTCTGTGCGCCGAGGAAGAGACAGAAGAGAGCAGCAAGAAATTTCATGGAAAGCCTCCGAGCTAGACGTAGTAAAACCTAGTACTAGTCTAGCTCGGATGGGGATTAATTCACGGACTTTTCAACTTACCAACCAAGTC
>JBKHVY010000175.1:0-5411 GCA_046569805.1 Bacteriovoracia bacterium
GGTCGTTCAGGCGGCCCCAGTAGTAGAGCTCGGCCAGGTCGAGCTCGAGCGCGTCGAAGAACTTCGGGAACTCGCCCTGGACGCACGACGGGCGCTTGTCCTGGAGGTGCGGCTTCCAGACGAAGCCCTTCCAGTCGGCGACCGAGACCAGGGCCCAGTCGTCGCTCACGACGACCTTCGGATCTTCGATGACCTTGAGGGGATGGCCGCACTGGATGGTGGTGAGGCTCGGAGACACGCGCGTGGGCGACTGGTGGACGTGGCCCAGGATCCGGCCAAAGTAGAACACACCGACGTTCTTCTCCTGCGCGATGGCCGCCGTGCTGCTCAGGCCAACGACGAGCAGGGCCGCGACGAACGCCTTCACACTTTCCACCGGAACTGGATCGTCTCCCAGTTGTGGGACTGCGGGCAGCGCCAGAAGATCTCGTCGGAGTTGTAGCCGCACTGAGAGCAGAAGTGCCGCGTGAGCGTACTGCGAAGCGTGTTCAAAAGCTCTTGCGTCTGTTCGAGTGCCTCGTCGTTGCGGCCCACGGCGATGAGGAGCTTGATGTACTCCATCTTGAGCACGTCGCTCTGGCCGTGCGTCTTCATCCAGCGGTCCAGGAGCTCGAAGGCTTCCTGCGAGCGCTCGCTCGCCTTCAAGAGACGAATCTTCGAGAGGATCACCGACGGCGCGCGCATGAGGTCGAGGTCCTGCATGCCGAGGAACGACTGCTTGAGCTGGCCCAGGCGCTGGAAGTACTCGCTCGCCTGCGGGAGGTCTTTCTTGAACTCGTCGAGCGTCACGAAGAGGAACGACGAGTACATCGGGTGTTCCTTGAGGAGCTCGAGCAGCAGGATGTTCGCGTCCTCCATCTGGCCTTGCACCAGGAAGAGCTTGAGGCGCAGGATCTTCGCGGACACCGACGGGGCGAAGCGGAAGGCGTCGTCGAGGTCCTCGACGGCCTGCCGGTAGCTGCCCTTCTCGAACTGGGCCTTCGCCTTCTGCACGAGGATGTGCGAGATGGTCTCGGACTGGTTCTCGTGGCCCACCTTCGAGAGCATGATGCGGTAGTTGTAGGCCTGGTCCCAGTCCTCGGTGTCTTCGTAGATGCGGCACAGGTTCTGGATGACGTCGTACTGGTCGCGGTTGATCTTCAGCACGTCCTTGTAGGTCTCGATCGCCTTGTCGATGAAGCCGCCCTTGTCGAAGTCGACGGCGAGCTCTTTGAGCGCCATGAGGCGCGTGGACTCGGAGATGTTCTCCCGGGCGATGAGCGAGCGGTGGATGGAGATGGCCTTCTCGATCTCCCCGTTGGAGCGGAAGAGGCCTCCGAGGGCGAAGTACGTATCCATGGTCTCGCGGTTCAGGTCGACGGCGTTCAGGAACTCCTTGATCGCCAAGTCCTTGTTTCCGGAGATGAGGTACTGGGTGGCGTTCAGGAATATCCGCGACTGCGCTTCGAAGATGCTGTTGCGGTACTTCTTCGAGAGCTTCACCGCGCGGTCGCGCTCGATGACGTAGTGGTAGATGAGCACGGCCGTGATCACCACCGCCGCGACCGTCAGCAAGTTATCTTTGGTCCAGTTAAGAATCAGCGGCCAATCCATCGCTCTCCCTTCTTACCAGTTCAAGAGAAACGCAGGGCCGCTCCGGCGGACCATGTTGTCTCTGAGGAACGCGATCGCTTCCTCGCCCTCTTGCAGGAGCTCCATGAAGCTCGTTTTTTTCTTCTTCGGCTTGATGAACCGCAGGCCGAACTTACTCTTGAGCTTGAGGTCCTTGTGGATGCGGCGGCCCGCTTCCCACATCCCGGCGAGGTCGTCGACGAGGCCGATCGCCAGCGCTTCTTCGCCGTTGAAGATCTGGCCCTGGGCGAACTCGTCGGGCTTCTTCGTCAGGCGATCTTCGCGCACCTTGAGGATGTCGTTGATGAACTGCTTGTGCGTGACCGCGAGGCTCTCCGTGAGGATCCCCTTCTCCTCGTCGGTCATGGGCCGGTGGGGCGAGCCGACGTCCTTGTACTTGCCGGCCTTGATCACGCCCGGCTTGAACTTCGCGAAGGCGAAGAGCTCCGACATGTCCGCGAACTGCATGATCACTCCGATGGAGCCCGTGAGGGAGCCCGGACTGGCGTAGATCTTGCGCGTGGCTGCGCCGATGTAGTAGCCGCCGCTGGCAGCGATACTTCCAAACGATGAGAAGACTGGCTTCTTGGCGTCGATGCGGCGGATCTCTTCGTAGATCTCCTGCGTCGGGGCCACGGCGCCGCCGGGGCTGTCGATGCGCAGGAGGATCGCCTTGATGGACTCTTCCTCTTCGACGGCGTGGAGCATCTGCACGATCTTCTTCGACTCCATGATGGCACCTTCGATGGTGATCACCGCGATCTCTCCGTCCTCGTCACCCTTGAGGGCCCGGGCCGTGATGTCTGACGTATCCTTGAGGCCGGAGATGGTGTAGAAGGCGAAGCCCATAAACACGACGAAGAGCACCGTGATTAAGACAAAAATCCCTACAATTCCGTTCGATCTTTCGCGCGACACAAAAACTCCTCCGCTAAGTTTTTCAATCGCTTAAGTATAGCCCCTGGATTTAGAGGCTTGCAATGAAATGCGGAAAAGTTCAGCTTTAGCGTTGAGCGCAGCGCTCCTGAGTGCGGCGGAGGTTCTCCTCGAGGGAGAGCGGAATTCCCCATTCTGCGTTCTGCGCCAGACGCTCGTACTCGGCTTCGAAGCCCGCCGCTGTTTCTGTGTCTTCTACCACGACGAGGTACTCATCGTTGTTGAGGTTGGCGGAGTTTGACCAGTTGTGCGAGCCAAAAATGACGCGGCTGCGATCTACGACACCATACTTGTGGTGCAAAAAATCAAGTGGACTCAGTTGCGTATGACCGACCCGGCTCGATCCCGGTGACCAAGGGTTATTGCCCGGCGAAACGACGCAGCGATAGTTCGGCAGCTCGACTCCTAAGATATCCAGCACGTCGCTGAAGAAGCGGTACGCGAAGCGCTTCTCCACCAGCATCGAGATCGCCACGTCTTTTTTATACATAACCTGAAGCTGATCCGACAGGCGCTGGTCAGCGAACACGAAGAGGGCCGCGTTCACGGACTTCTTCGCCGTCGCCATAGTGCGCGCGATCAGGCCGTTCGTTGAGAGGTTCCAGTCGACCTTCGAGGGCGTGGGAGAGAACTGCACGGTGATCTTCTTCCCACCGACGGTCACGGTCCGTGCTCCGCGGAAGGGCTTATCCTTGCCGAACTTCGCCGACCACAGGATCTCGAACTCCTCGGTGAAGAGGCGCGCCAGCGGCGTGGACTTGACGGTCATAAGAGCGTTGGCGTTTCCGCGCGAGCCCTCCGAGCGGTAGTCGCCGTGGATGCAGTTGGGAGTGAAATTCGCCGACCCGAGGACGACGCGCTTGCCGTCGATGACGATGAACTTGTGGTGCATGAGGCTCGAGCCCGTCGTGCCGTCTTCCGTGTCGTCGATCACGGGCACTTTGCCCTGGTTGAGAATGAAGATCGCGTCGCGGTCGAGCATCTCCTGGCGCGTGATGCGGCCATCGTCGTTGACGTCGATGAGGGCGATCAGGTGGCGGTACTGCGTGGCCGCGGCCCCCTCGAGGTCGTCCTCTGACGGAAGTTCATCTTTATAAGAGAGCACGTTATGATTGTACTTCTGCTCAAGCACGATACGCACATCAACGCCGGCCTTGTGTTTCTCAACCAGGGCCTTGGCAAGAAGGGGTAAACGCAGCTCTTGGACCGCAACAAAAATTGTTTTCTTGGCGGTTTTGATTTCATCGAGAATGACTTGCTCGAGATTGTCACCTTCCCGCTCAAGCCCGGTGTAGGGGTCGACGTAACTCACACCTTCGCGGAGGTTGAAGTAGGATTTGACCGAGGCATAACCGAGCTGGCTGAGCAGGAGAAGAATCAGGCCGAGCGATAACTTCATGCATGGGTCCTATTAGTTGAACTAATGAGAGAAGCAATTCTCACTTATATGAATTGACCTCGTCACTCAGTTTTTTCTAACAACCCCTTTCTATTCCACAAATCTCTAAGTAAGTGCTTGTTTCTAAAGGATTTTATCTTTTAAAAGAACGACCGATAAGACTATGTCCGAGAAACTGACATCTCAAAAGGTCATAATCTATGCTTTTTAAAAATTTGATGGTCCTTGCTGGCTTGATTTGTATTACAGCAGCTTACGCTGCAGAACCGGTTGTGGCCGAATCAATTGATGATGCACTACAGCAAAAACACGAAGCCCCGAGTGTCCAAAAACAACGGGATCGCGGAGTGGCGGAAGAGAGTGATCGAGATGTGGCGAGCGAGCCTACTGAGGAGACGCCGATGAAGTACTGGCGTTACCAGGAGAATCCCACAAATTAAGCGAGCCGTCTTCAAACGCGCTCTTCAACTGGCCACAGGCCGCAAGGATGTCCGTGCCCTTCGTGGTGCGAACAGTGCACGTTACTCCTCGCGCTTCTAGCGACTGCATAAACCAATAGATCGTTTTATCCGAAGGACGCTTGTACTGCGAGCCCGGGAACTCGTTGAACGGGATCAAGTTGACCTTACTCTCCCCCGTCGGCAGGAGTTTCACCAGAGCATCGATGTCGGTGGGACCGTCGTTCAGTCCATCGATCAAAAGGTACTCGTAGGTAATGCGCCGGTGTGCTTTGAGCGGGATCGTTTTAATCGCCGCGAAGAGGCGCTCAAGGTCATAGACCTTGTTGATCGGCATGAGCTCGGTGCGGACATTGTTGTGAGCCGCGTGAAGCGAGATCGCGATGTTGACCGGAGGAAAATCTATGAGCTTCTGGATCGCCGGGACGAGCCCTGAAGTGGACAGTGTAATCCGCCGCTGGCCTAGGCCCAGGCCCTTGGGCTCAAGAAAGATCTCCGTGGCACGCTTGATGTTATCAAAGTTGTGGAGCGGCTCGCCCTGGCCCATGTAAACGATGTTTGTCAGTTTCTCATCCGGGTGCAAATTTTCTGCAAGCCATTTCTGCACGACCAAGAACTGGCCCACGACTTCTGATGGCTTCAGGTGACGCTTTAATCCTTGCGTGGCGGTGTGACAGAAAGTGCAGCCAATGGCGCAGCCGACCTGAGAAGAAACACAAAGTGTGAGGCGATCCCTCGCGGGAATCGCCACCGTCTCAACCGTTTGTTGATCCTTAAAAGCGACCAAGAACTTCCGCGTTCCGTCCGCCGAGAGCCCCTGCCAGACGATCTTAGGCAGCGAGAACTCTAGGTTCGCAAGTAACCAGCTACGAGCGTCTTTGCTGATGTTCGTCATCTGTTCGGGGTCAGCAACACCTTTCTTATAAACCCAGTCGTAGATCTGTGCCGCCGAAAACTTATTCAGCCCCTGGGAGACCAGGAGTTCCGTGAGACCAGCCAGAGTGTAA
>JBKHVY010000176.1:0-5306 GCA_046569805.1 Bacteriovoracia bacterium
TGGTCCTCCTCGCCCTCGTCGCGTGCAACAAAAAGTCGTCTCCCAAAGTGACGACTGGAGGTAACACCGAAAGTGGTCCTCTCCTGAGCGTACAGTGGCACCTCGTGAACATGGGCCAGCGGGGTGCAGATAACGTTCCGGCGAAAACCGGGGAGGACATCAACCTCGCCCCCGTCATGGCCTCCTGTACGTCAGATAACTGCCGTGGCGAAGGCATCCGGTTGGTCGTGGTCGACGATGGCCTGGAGATCGCGCATCCGGAGATCGCCGCCAACATCGCCAGTGGCGCGAGCTGGAACTACGAGAGCGGCACGAATAATCCTACCAACTTCCCGAGCGATCTCGAGTCGGGCCACGGCACGGCCGTCGCGGGCATCGTCGCCGCACGCGATAGTAACTCGAGCGATCTGCGCGGCGTGGCCCCTCGTGTTTCATTGGCGGGTTATGCTCTTCTGAATAATAACAACTCGGCGAACAGTGCCGACGCGATGTCTCGCAACTACCTCAGCGTAGACATCAGCAACAATAGCTGGGGACCGGCCGACAACACCGGTATCCTCAACGGCTCCCCCCTCGTATGGCGTGAAGCGATTGATCTCGGCGTGACTCAAGGCCGCGGCGGCAAGGGCGTCGTTTACCTCTGGGCCGCCGGTAACGGTGGCGCAGGTGGCGTCGACGACTCGAACTACGACGGCTTCGCCAATTATAAAAATGTCATCGCCGTATCGGCCGTGGACGCCCAGGGCGTGCGCGCCTCCTACTCCGAGCCAGGGGCCAATATCCTTGTGGCCGCACCAGGCGGCGAATTCTGCGACTCACTCGCGATCACGACCATTGATCGCGTAGGAAACGCAGGATTCAACTCCTCGGAGACGGCCGGAGGCCTTGAGACCGCGAACACATCTTACACACGGTGCATGAACGGAACCTCCTCTGCGACGCCGATGGTTGCCGGTGTCGTCGCCTTGATGCTGCAAGCGAATCCGAACCTCACCTGGCGCGACGTGCGCGTTCTCCTCGCTCGGAGCGCACGCAAGAATCATCCGGCCTCACCGGAGTGGACCACCAACGGCGCAGGCCATGATATTCATCCCACCTTCGGCTTTGGCGTCGTTGATGCGAACGCTGCGATCATCGCGGCCCTGGGCCACACGACGAATCTGCCGGCGCTCGTGACCCACTCGGCTCCGAACCCGATCACGGGCCTCGGACTGCCGATCCTCGACAACAATCCCACGGGAGTAACCTCCGACATAACCGTCACGGGATCAAACATCAACTCAATCGAGTTCGTCGAAGTCATCGTCAAAGCGACCCACGCCTACTCCGGAGACCTCGAGATCACGCTGACCTCACCGAACGGAACGATCCGAAAACTCTCGGGCAAGCGCCGCTGCCCCGGAGGCTGCGGGAACTACGACAACTGGGTCTTCGGTGTTGTTCAATTCCTCGACGAAGACGCCGATGGTACCTGGACGCTGGGTGTGAAAGATTTAGATCAATCAATTCAGGGCACCCTCGACTCCTGGTCTTTACGTATCCACGGTCATTAGAAAGGCACACACTATGCGATCTCCAACCGTCCTTCTCGCTTTTCTCATTTCTCTATCTGCATTGGCTGCGGAAAAGACCGCGGGGGACCTCTCCTACACGCACTACTGGTACGAGGGAGACACGAGGCGCCCGATCGCTGTCGATCCGGACCTCATTGGTGAAGTGCAGTTGAATGCCAATCGCGCCGCGCGCAGCTCCCGCGGCGTGACCCACGCTCCGATAAAGATTATCAAGCGCTCAATCCTCCAGGCACGCACGAGCGATGTGGTTCCCACGACCCCGGTGTTTCGCGACTCCCGCAGCAAACTCGCCAGCATGCGGGCGCTCCCGGGTCACGTGATCGTCCACTTCCCACAGGACTGGTCTTCAGAGAAAATTCTCGACTGGTCTCGCCAGCAGCACATCGCCATCGGCGAGCGCCTCAACGTCGGCGCCAACACGTACCTCATCCTCGCCGGCGCGGGCCTCTCCTCGCTCGAGCTCGCGAACCGACTCTACGAGAC
The DNA here is from genome assembly GCA_046569805.1 of Bacteriovoracia bacterium. Taxonomy (GTDB): domain Bacteria; phylum Bdellovibrionota; class Bacteriovoracia; order Bacteriovoracales; family Bacteriovoracaceae; genus UBA6144. Next base: position 2,058 of record JBKHVY010000176.1, read on the forward strand.
CGGAGACGTGGTCGCGGCGTACCCGAACTGGTGGCAGCAGACGAGCAAGCGCTAGAGCGGAACGTCGAGCTTCACCTCGAACTCGATGAAGCCCTTGAGCTGGAAGGACTTCGACGGCACCTTCGAGGAGTTGATGAAGGTCTCGATGCGCAGCTGGTTGCCGCTCTTCAGGAGCGGCAGCATGTTCTGGTTGTTCACCTTCACGTCCATGCACGTGTCGGCGTCGCAGGCGTCGACCTTCACGATGCCGGCGTCGGAGAGCTCGGCTTCGTTGTCGTCGAGGATCTGGTTGAACTTCTCCTGCGACTCCTTGTCGTTGGCGTTGAGCTCGACGAAGAGGGTCTTGTTGATGACGACCATCTCCTTCACGAGGACGCCAATGTCGGGCACGCGCTTGAGGACCGAGCGCAGCCGCACCGGTGACTCACCGTAGACCACGAACATCGCACCGCGGTCTTTGTTGAGGAGGGCCTCGTCGCGGTTCTTGCGCACGTACTTGAGGATCTCCACCGGCCGCAGGGCGCGCGGGAGGTTGGCGATCTCCTCCGCCGAGAGGAGGTCGCGCTTCGGGTCGACGTCGGTGATGACTTCGGGCACGAGCGAGCTCGGCGCCTCGTCGAGGAGCACGGCGCGGAAGTTGATGCTCAGTTCTTTGATGAAGCTGAAGTCCGTCTTACTGCCGCCGCGGAGGAAGTCGCGGAAGCGCTCCCACATCGAGGGCGCCTGCTCCACGGCGACCTTCTTCTGGTCGATGTGGAAGAACACGCGCTTGATCGAGATCGAGTTGAGGTACGGCGTCTCGAGGTCCGGGAGCGGCTGGTTGATGATGATGTTTTGCTTCCCGAGGCCCAGCTGCGCCCCGAGGTTGAAGCTCGACTGCGTGACGAGGCGGAGCACGTCCCCGATGAGCGGGATCCGGCTCACGCCCTGCGAGGGGTCGAGGGGAGAATCGTAGCTCGCGAGCGACTGGTCCGAGAGCGGGAGCTTCACCGTGAAGACCGCGTACTTCCCGTCGCCGTGGGAGTCCTTGAGCGGGATCGCCTCGAAGATCGGCGTGATCTCGGACTTCTTTCCGCAGGAGATGAGAGTTGCGAGCAACAAGGTGTGACAGATAATTTTTTTCATGCACGAAGGGTACTCGTAGAAAAGCCCCGGGTGGGAAGAGTGTGTATTCTTTTCACGCTTCTCCCCGGTGCCCCCGGGAGCCCGGTAAACTAGGGCCAAGTCCCTTATATGAAATGACGAAAGGATGCCGGATGTCGCGTTTTGGCTGGTCGGTCCTCAGCTTGGCCCTCACGATCTCGAGCGCTTACGGGCAGTCCTATAAGACGCTCCCGAAGGGCGTGCGCTTCGTCGCCTACCGCAACGTGAACACCACGAAGATCGACGCCACCTATAACCAGGCCCAGACCGTGAGCCCCCTCTCCTATGAGGTCAACGCTAACGCCGAGACCCTGAGCTCCATCGGCGCCGCCGTTCAGGCCTACTTCACGGAACTGCGGGCCATCAGCCCCGAGGCCTACGATCGCATGACCTTTGGCCAGTTCCAGCTCGAGGCTTCGGCCCAGGTGACGGTCCACGGCTTCGGCGCCGGCTACGGCGTGAGCGATCGCCTGAGCCTCTACGGAATCCTTCCCTACTCCCAGGGTCGCGTCGACATGAAGTACCGCCAGCTGCGGGGCTCGAACACCCAAGAGGTCGCCGACGAGATCGAACAGAACGGCGGCGGCGACGTCGATAGCACTCTGGCGAACATTACGAGTGCGCTCCCCGGAGCGACCGGAAACCTGCTCCAGTCCGTAGTCGTGAACACCTTCGGCTACCGCGAGATCGGCAACTGGGAAGGCGCGGGCTACGGCGACCTCGAGCTCGGCGGCATGTACCGGCTCGTGGACAAGGGCACCTGGGGCCTCGCCCTCACCTCGGGCGTGGTCGCACCGACGGGCCGCGAGGACGATCCGGACATTCTCCAGGACATCGCCTTCGGGGATGGCCAGTGGGACGGGTTCGTCGAAGGTGCCCTCGGCGTGTCGATCAACGACAGCTTCTTCATCGACACCACCACGCGCTACACTTACCAGGCCCCGAGTAAGAAGACGCTTCGGGTCCCGACGGATCCGAGCTTCACGCTCTCGGACCAGAAGGGCCGCTTCGACGTGAAGTTCGGTGACCGGATCGACTCCACCCTCTCCATGACTTACCTCTTGAACGACTGGATCTCCGTCACGCCGGGCTACGAGCTGAACTACCAGATGTCCTCGAAGTACGACTCGGTCTACGGCGACGCCAACGAGATCCTCGCCACGAACTCCGATCGCCTGGGCCACGTCGCGCGCTTCTCGGCGAAGCTCTCCACGATCACGCCGTACCTCAAGAAGCAGTTCCTGCTTCCGGGCTTCATCCAGCTCAACGTGCAACAGACGGTGGCCGGAAAGAACGTTCCGAAGATGGGCCGCGTGGAGCTCGAGCTGCGCCTGCTCTTCTAGGGCGTGGCTTCGGCCGCGGAGGAGTCTTCGACGAGCTTGTAGCCGGCGCCCCAGACCGTGTCGATCACCATGTCGATCTTCTTGAGCTTACGGCGGAGGAAGAAGATGTGCACGTCGACGTTGCGAACGGTCATCTTCTCTTTGACGTCGAACTGCGAAATGATGGTCTCGCGCGTGACGGTGTCGCCGGACTCGTAGAGGAGCCGGAAGATGACGTACTCGCGGGCCGTGAGGCTCACCGTCACTCCGTCTTTCATGACCGAAGTGGCTTCGGGGAGGAGCTTCACGCCGTGGCTCATGAGGTCGCCCTCGAGCTGGCTGAGCTTCGCCCAGGCGTTTTCGATCCGCACCGTGAGGGCGTCGAAGTCGAAGGGTTTAATTAGGTAGTCATCGGCGCCCGCCTTCAGGCCCTCGACGACTTCTTGGTTCTTGCTGTACGCCGACAGCATGAAGATCGGAGAAATCTTGTCGCGCGTGCGGATCGTACGGATGACGTCGGTTCCCTTGATCCCCGGAAGGTTCCAGTCGACGAGGTAGATGCCGTTTCCAGGATGGTTGCGATCGGAGAAAAAATCCTCCGCCGTTAGGTAGTGTCGAACCTCGAAGTTTTTTGTACGTAAAAAGATCGCGAGACTCTCGCCGATTTCTTTTTCGTCTTCGATGATGGTGACAAAACGTTTCATAGACCCCTTATTATATCTCACTATAGGGTAGCTCTTTCAGCTTAAAAAACAACAACACTTTCAAGCTTTTGAGTGGTTAT
>JBKHVY010000177.1:0-5231 GCA_046569805.1 Bacteriovoracia bacterium
CACTCGGCGCCTTCGCCCAAGACAAAAAGAAAGACGCTGAAGCCGTGAAGGCCGAAGTCACGACCGAGAAAAAAGATGAAGCCGTCGACGAAGCCGACAAGGTCATCACGAACCGCCGCCTTCGCGCGGACATGGGCTCTGTGTCTGACTGGTCAATCCGTTCTTTCTTCAACTACCAGGGTGGTTCTCTCGAAAAGCCACTCGCAGCTGATCGTCCGAACATCGTTAACGGAGCTGACGCTCTGACACTCGCCAACGCCTCGGGCTCAATCGGTGTCCGCTACCGCGTGACGAAGTTCGATAGCTTGAACTTGAGCTTCGGTATTAACATGACGACGCCGTTCCAGTCGTCAATCAAGACCAACAACGCAGCTCTAAAGAAAAACTTCGACGACAACAAGCAAAAGACGACTGTTAACGACCCGACGCTTAGCTACTCACACGTCGCGTCTCTTCTTGGCATGCAGTCGATCACAGGTCTCTCGTCGACCTGGATCACCAACGCTCAGCTCGTTGACGCTGACTATGACTCGCTTCACATCGCTTCTCAGACTTTCATGAAGGACTTCGGTAACGGCTTCTCGGCTGGCGTCGCCTTCCAAGCGCTCTTCTACACTTTCGACGGCAACCAGCAAGGTGTCACCGACCGCGTTCTTGGCGTGTACCCAGCCGCCGAGTACGTCATCAACGACACCTATAACCTCCGCACGGTCTTCGGCACATGGGTCTACCAGCACAACCGCGGCGCCGAAGAGAACACGTACGTGAAGCGCGACGTGTACCAGTCCGTGGGCCTCGGCATCTCGCTCAGCCGTGACGTGTTCCTCTACCCGAACATCCAGTACATCCCGAGCGACATCCGCTCTGATCGTACCAACGTCGCGATCAGCGCGAACATTAACATGTTCTAATTCACGACTCCGTCGTGACGAAAAAAGCCTTCCTTCGGGAAGGCTTTTTTATTTCCATCCGAAGCTAGACACTGTAAAAAAATATCTTGGTAATAATCTATCGCGAGGTCCGCATGACATTTGGAAAAAACTTACTAACGATCGTTCTCCTCCTCACGCTCTCCAGTGCCTTCGCACAAGAGAAAGCGACGGAAACAGCTCCGGCCACGGAAGCCACGGCGACAGCGACTGGCGCCGACGAAGCTGACCAGGCCATCACGAACCGCAAGCTCCGCGCGGAGACCGGCTCACTCTCGAAGTGGAGCTCGTCCATGTTCTTCGACTACTCTGGCGGTTCAGTTGCTGATCCTCTCAACCCTGAGCGCCCGAACATCACGGCCGGTCGTGACGTGCTCACCTTCCAGAACTTCTCCGGCTCTCTCGGCGTGCGCTACCGCGCCTCTGCGCTCGACAGCTTTACAGCGAGCACCGGCTTCTTCATGAGCACGCCCTTCCACGACAAGCTCCGCCGTGGCACACCTGCCCGCAAGAAAGCATTCGAAGACACCAACCGCGAACTCAACTTCTCGGATCCCGGCGTAAGCTACACGCACCTCGACAAGATCTGGGGCGTGCAATCAGTTTCATCTCTCGGTGCGACGTACATCACTAATAACCAGCTCAAGGACGCGGGCTACGAAAGCTACTTCAGTGCCAGCCAGACCTTCATGTACGACGTCGGTCAAACCGGCTTCTCGTTCGGCGCGAACGTCTCTTTTGGTTTCTACACGCACTCTGAAGACACGCCAGGACTCGCGACGAACAACTTCGGCTTCTACCCAGCGGCTGAGTACGTCATCAACGATACCCTCAACCTCCGCACCGTCGCAGGAACGTTCGTGTACCAGCAGTCCAAGGGCGAGCCGTCGGACAACTGGGACAAGCTCGTCGTGTACCAGTCCGTAGGTCTCGGGATCTCCGTCACTCGTGACATCTTCCTCTACCCGAACATTCAGTTCATCCCGAACGACGTGCGTTCGGATCGTACCAACATCGCGATCAGCGCCAGCGTCAACCTCTAGTTTTCTTGGGCCTCCTTCGGGAGGCCTTTTTGTTTTCCGACGACTCTACTTTTACTGCAATTTCTGCCGACTCTCTTTCATCGCTCCCGCGCATATAATAGGTGCAAACGGAGGTCCGATGAAAAAACCAATTCTCTTCTCTATCTTGGCCACACTCAGTTTCTCTACCGTGGCCGGCGACATCGACTACTCACGCTGCTCAATGGCGTCTGGGGTCGCAGGCGTCGCGAGCATCGACAACGACGGGAAGCTCGTCCCGAACCAATGGGCGAAGCTCAAAGGGAAATCCACGAAGGGTGCGGTCGAAACCTACAACTTCGACGTGCAAGGGCCCTTCCTGCAGAATCTCAAGGAAGTCGAGGTCGAGCGCAATCCAGAGACCGACATCATCCGCATCAGCACCGGCGGCAAGGCTATGACGAAGGCCGAGGTCGATGAATACAAGCAGCAGCAGATCAACTTCGCCATCCTCCAGGGAACGTCGGGATCCTACTCGCCCGAAGGCAAGCCGCACTTTCTGGTACAAGAACCGCAGTTCTGGGTCGACGGTCAAATGATCGCCTTAAGTAAGCTCACCGACGCGCAAGCCAAGCAGCTCAACCTCGGTGATGTAGCAAAGCTCAAGGAGCTGCGCTCGCAGTGGCGCAAAGACAAGCGCGTTGTTCAGCAGCTGCGCGATGGCTTCAAGAAGGCGATGGCCAATGCTCCGCTCATGATCCCCATGGGCCAGGAAGCTGTGCTCGAGATTAAGGACGGCGTGTGTGTCGCTCAAAGTATTGCGACGAAGTTCTACAACACCACGACGAAGTCCGTCGTGACCCTCCCCTCGGTCAACCGCGACACCTGCGAGAGACAGTCCGTCGTGCGTAGGAAGTACCAGGGTGAGCTACAGAAGTGCGGTGAGACGCAAATGAAGCTCATGAGTGAACTCTACCCGGTTCCTGAAGGAGCTGCGGTGGTCGGTAGCCTCGGCGGTGGCGTCGGTGGAGCTGTGGGTGGCATGGTCGGCGGAGGCTACGGCGGCGGCATGATGGGCGGCTACCCAGGCATGGGCTCCTTCGGTGGCTTTGGAATGTACGGTGGAATGGGTGGTTTCGGCGGTGATTTCCAGTGCAACGTGCTGCTCGGCGAAGGTATGTGGGGCGGCGGCGGAGGTCGATCATCGGCCGAGCCCGCACCAAAGGGCGGATCCGGAGCCCAGGGTCTCTAGACTCAACATAAGGCCTCCTTCGGGAGGCCTTTTTTATTTGAAGAGTTCTTTGTACTCGCCGTAGCCTTCTTTCTCGAGGTCCGCCTTCGGGATGAACCGCAGGGCGGCCGAGTTCATGCAGTAGCGCTTGCCCGTCGGTGCGGGACCGTCGTCGAAGACGTGGCCTAGGTGCGAGTCGGCGTACTTCGAGCGCACCTCCGTGCGAACGGAGAAGAGGCGCTTGTCTTCTTTGAGAGTCACAAACTTCTTATCGATGGGTTTCGTGAAGCTAGGCCACCCGCTCCCGGAGTCGTACTTGTCCTTCGAGCTGAAGAGCGGCTCGCCGGAAACGACGTCGACGTAAATGCCCTCGGCCTTATTGTCGTTGTAGTGATTCTTGAACGGGCGCTCCGTCCCTTCTTCCTGGGTGACCTCGTACTGCTGCTCGGAGAGCTTCTTCTTGAGCTCGCTCGCTGCGGGCTTCTTGAACGACGAAGGATCCCAGGCCAGGGCGCTGGTGGAAACGAGAAGACAGATCATGAGTTTCATAAGTGCTCCTTGTGTCTGTAGACGCACGCACTTTAAGTTTTGTGACGTGCCACCTTGCGAGCCGCGCCAAGGTACGAGATTAAGAGGCTTTTCGTCGTTTCGAACTCGAGGCCCCGCGGAACGACACCGGTTCGAAGACTCTCCAGGGTCACCGTGGAAAATTTCGGCTTCAGGCCCGTGATCGCTTCCGGAGTAAGATTCGAAGCTTCGCAGTACTGAAAGAGCTCTTGCGGCGTGATGAAGAGCTCGATCACGTGCATGTGCTTCGGCGTGTTTTTCACGAGCTTCTCCACAAGCTTGATCACCACGAACTCCGCGACCGGGTTGCGGTTGAAGGTGTGAAAGAAGAAGAGGCCTCCAGGTCTCAAGACCCGGGCGCACTCGCGCACGACCGCCTCGGGGTCCGTCACGTGCTCGAGGAAATCGAGCGAGGTCACAGCGTCAAAACTCTCGTCTGGGAAAGGTAACTCGTAGGCACTGGCTTCGACGTAGTTCACACTTTTTGTTGTATCAAACCGGCGCGCGACGGCGAGGCTCTCGCCCGAGAGATCGAGCCCCGTCACGGTGTACCCGTCCTGAGCCAGGCGGTTCGTCAGGAACCCGGCCCCGCAGCCGACGTCGAGAATGCTTCGCGCGTCGCCGAGCCGTGCTTTGATCCACGGGTACTTCGCTTCGTTCTCCGCGCGCAGGAGCGCGATCGGATCGTCGAAGGCCGTGTACCAACGGTCTCCGTATAGGTTGTAGATCGAATTATCTATGAGCGAGGTTTCCACAGGAGGTTCCAGCGAAGAAGTTGGTAAATGAAAAGCGCGGTGGTGACCCAGGGAAGCCCCTCGCGCACCCAGGAGTCGATCCCCTCACGCCACATGTAGAACGCGATGAAGAGGATCACCGGATGAAGCGCGAACAAGAGCGCGTGCAGCCATTGCTCGAAGGCACCACACTCGGTGGCGTGGACCCACTCGTCTTTGGTCACGAAGAGCGTCGAGAAGACACCAAGGCCCAGATAGATCCACTGGTTCGTGAGCGTCGGAGCAAAGACCTCGAGGAAGAAGAAGCACGCCATCACGGTGAGCGTATCCATCGGATGCCCGCGCCGCTCCCAGGTCCCAAGACCGCGTCGCTCGTGGAGCCACTCGTCGACGAGCATCAGCGCACCGTGAAGGAGAATCGGGGCCGCCAGCAGTGTCGTCATGCGCGCACCCGCTCGAAGACGGAACCAAAAATAGTGAGCCCGGGCCCGAAGGCGAGACTCACGACGTACTTCTCAGGCGTCGCTTGCGAGAGCATGCGCTCCCACATGTGCGGAAGCGTCGCCGAGGACATGTTCCCGCGCTCGAAGAGGATTTCCTTCGAGGCCCGCAGCTGGTGCTCTTTTACGTCGAGCAGTTCGGCCGCGAGCCGGAGGATCTTGGGGCCTCCGGGGTGGACCGCGAAGAGCGACTTAACTGCCCTACTTAGCTGGGGATGGCTGCCGCGGATTTTTTAGAAGATTTTGCCTGGACGTTGGAAAAAATTTCA